>NZ_CDRNDK010000231.1:0-9955 GCF_977012225.1 Planomonospora algeriensis
GGACAAGGGCTGGTACGGGCTGGAGGTCGCGGTGCGCGCCAAGGCCCGCTGCACCCGCAGCGTCATCGACAAGGTTCCGGCCGCGTACACGTCCCAGACGTGCTCGGTTCCGGCCTGCGGGCGGGTGGATGCGAAGAGCCGCGAGAGCCAAGCGCTCTTCCGCTGCACCGCCTGCGGGCACACCGAGCACGCCGACGTGAACGCGGCGAAATACATCAAAATCAGAGGACAGGCGGCCGGGCCGGTCGTCTCAGGGCGTGGAGACTCAGGGGTTGCCCGGGTCGGCGAAGCGTCAAGCACCCGTTCCACAGCGCGCGGCGCGCCGTGCGTTGCCGCGTGAGCGGCACGGGAATCCCCGTCCCTTTCAGGGCGGGGAGCAGGTCAATTGGGCATCACCCCTGGCGTGCTCATGCGGCCCGGTGATCCCTCGTTCGGCATCGAGGAGGGACGTTCCACCCGGCACACCCGAAAAGCAACATACCCTCCCGGGTCATCGGAGGAATCGCACCCAGGGCCTTCCCTGCCGCCCATGCGGCCCCTCGCGCACCGGGCCGCTCACCGCACCGGACGGAAAGCGCTGTCCATCGACCCGGAGGAAAGTCCTTCCCGCAACGATTGGCCGAAAACGGTCATAGGTGATCGGATGTATGCGGGTTTTATGGCTTATGTGTTTATCTGAGGCAATGAGGTTCACCGGAAGCCCCGAACCTGAACGGCTCGACGCGGACGGGTGCGCCCGCCTGCTCGACATCCCGCAGAGCCGGACGCGGCGGGCGGTGGACGAGGGCCGGTTCGCCAGGCTCGCGGGATACGACGCCCGCGGCCGGCCGTACTGGCACGCGGAGGACGTGTACCGGTGGGCGGCGCGGGCCCTCCCCGAGCTCCGCGACCGCGTCCCGATCGGCTACTGGCCCGCGGCCGGCAGGCCGGCGCGCTACCTCGGCACGGAGACCGTCGTGGACTGGTCGGACCGCTCCGCGACGGCGCTGGGCTGGCAGACCGCGGCCGGGCCGGTGTGGGTGGTGTGGGACCACCCCCTCGGCGGAGACGACACACTGGCCGAGGCCGCCCGGAGGCTCCCGTCCGCCGCCGCGATCACCGCGGTGGGGGGCGACTTCGGCTTCGACGGCCCCGCGCTGCGCGGGATCCTGCCCGCCCTCCCCGACCTCGTCTACGAAGTGCCCTGGTCCGCGCTGTCGCGGGCGGTGGGCGCGCCCGTCCCCTTCTGGCCGTTCGAACTGCGCGTCCCCGAGCTGCTGAAGGCCTGGCATCCGGGCGCCCGCCCGTCACGGCTCCGGCCGTACCCGTTCAGAACCATATCCCGGCGCTCTGCCTGGCCTCCGTGGTCGAGCCGGGCAGCCCGGCCCAGCGGGTGCTGCTGAACCTGGCCCGGATCTGGCAGCATCGCGCCGCCGAGGCGGCCGCGCGGGACCTGGAGACCCTCGACCGGATCCAGACCCCCGGGACCACGGTGGTGGCCGCCGTCCCGCTCCCCGTTCCCGCGGCCGTGCCGGACGACGTGGACCGCTCCGTCCGGCGCGCCGGATGGCTGGAGATCCTCTCCCGCGACGACGTGCTCGCCGCCGCCTGCGTGCGCCAGGCCATGCTGTGGGACGGCGGCGCCGACTTCCCCTTCGGCAACCCCGAGACCGTGGAGCCCGACAGCGCGCCGGGCGCCGAGTGGACCCAGCGGCTGGTCCCCGCGCGCCGGACCGCCGCCTTCACGCTGCTGGACCCGGACCGGTCGGGGATCGAGACGCTGCTCGACCCCGAGACCGACGCGCCCGTCATCCGCACCGGCAACGGGACGCTGCACGTCGCCGTCCCCCAGCGGCTGCCCGCCACCAGCCCTCTGGCCGAGGTGGTCCTGGACTCCCCCGTCTGGGTGCGGACCCGGGACGGCGTGCTCTACCCCGCGCCCATGGACCGGCGCCAGAGGCTGAGCTGGGGCTACCGGGGCTCCGGCGCGTCCGCCCTGGCCCTGCTGGCCGACCGGCTCCTCGCCGACGTCAACGCCCTGGCCCCCGAGGGCGGAGAGCCGGCGCCCCGGGGCCTGGAGGAGCTCATGGCGACGGGCTGGCCCCGCGGCACGGTCCTGACCCGGGACCTGCTGGAGGCCGCCAGGGCGGGCCGGCCGTACGCCGGGCCGGCCTGAGCCCGGGCCGGCCTGAGCCCGGGCCGTGCCTCACCCGGAGGCCGGCGCGCCTCAGGCGACGGTGAAGCCGTACGGGAGCTCCAGCCGGTGCGCGGCCAGCAGCTCGGCGTCGGCCAGCAGCTCCCGGGTCGGCCCGTCGGCGGCGATCACCCCGCCGGACAGGATGAGCGAGCGCTCGCACAGCTCCAGGGCGTAGGGGAGGTCGTGGGTGACCATCAGCACGGTCACGTCGAGGCTCCGCAGGATCTCGGCGAGCTCGCGGCGCGAGGCCGGGTCGAGGTTGGACGACGGCTCGTCCAGCACCAGGATCTCCGGCTCCATGGCCAGCACGGTCGCCACCGCCACCCTGCGGCGCTGGCCGAAGGACAGGTGGTGCGGGGGACGGTCGATCGCCTCCAGCATGCCGACCTTCTCCAGCGCGTCCTTGACCCGCTGCTGGAGTTCCTCTCCCCGGATCCCCAGGTTGGCGGGGCCGAAGGCGACGTCCTCGCGGACGGTCGGCATGAAGAGCTGGTCGTCGGGGTCCTGGAAGACGAGTCCGACCCTGCGCCGGATCTCCAGCAGGGAGTCCTTGCCCACCGGGAGCCCGGCCACGGTCACCGTGCCGTGCCCGGCGGTCAGGATGCCGTTGAGGTGCAGGACCAGGGTGGTCTTGCCCGCGCCGTTCGGCCCGAGCAGCGCGACCCGCTCCCCGCGCTCCACCCGCAGGTCCACGCCGAACAGGGCCTGCGTCCCGTCCGGGTAGGCGTAGGCGAGCCGGCTCACCTCCAGCGACGCCGTCATGCCATCCCCCAGTTGCCGAGCAGCGCCACCAGCGCCGCGCCCGGCAGCATAGCCGCGACGAGCCACTGCCGCGCCGACGCGGCCAGGTCGACGACGACCGGCAGGGAACCGGTGTAGCCGCGGCTCAGCATGGCCAGGTGGACCCGTTCGCCCCGCTCGTAGGAGCGGATGAACAGCGCCCCCGCCGACCGGGCGACCACCGGCAGGTGCCGGACGTCCCGGGCGGCGAATCCCCGCGACTCCCTGGCCACCCGCATCCGGCGCATCTCGCCCGCGACCACGTCCATGTAGCGGAGCATGAACATGGCGATCTGCACCAGCAGCGACGGCAGCCGCAGCCGCTGCGCGCCCAGCAGCATCAGCCTCGGCTCGGTGGTGGCCGCCAGCAGGACGCTCGCGGACACCCCCAGCGTGGCCTTGGCCAGGATGTTCCACGCGGCCCACAGGCCCGGCACGCTGAGCGAGAGCCCCGCGACCGCCATCCGCTCCCCCGTCCCGATGAACGGGATCGCCACCGCGAACAGCACGAACGGGATCTCGACCGCCATCCGGCGGAGCACGAAGCCCGGCGGGATCCGCGCGGCCAGGGCGACCCCCGCCAGCAGCAGCGCGTACGCCCCGAACGCGGCGAACCACTCGCGCGGCGTGGCCACCACGGTCAGCGCGAACGCGGCGACCGCGGCGAGTTTGCACTGCGGCGGCAGCCGGTGGACGAGCGTGTCGCCCGGCCGGTGCAGCCGGTGGCCGTGGCCCGCGCTCACCGGGGGCGGCTTCCGGGCGCCGCCCGCCGTACGGCGGGCATCAGGCTGCGGTCCCGCCGGTCCCGCCGACCTTGGCGGCCTCGACGGACCCGCCGGTCTCGACGGCCTCGCGGGTCCCGTCCGGCGTGCCGTCCTTCCGGCGGCGCGCGGCGTACGCGACGGCTCCCGCGACGAGGATCGTGATCCCGACCCCGAGGAGCCCCGCGACCCCGACCGGGACGCCGCCCACGTCGCCGTAGTCGGCCAGCGCCCACGACCCGAGCGCGTGGTCGGTGGCCTGGCCGAGGAAGCCCTCGTCCTCGGCGACCCTCTCCAGCCCGTCCGGGTCGCCGGAGGCGAAGAAGGAGACGACCCCGGCGAGCAGCAGCGTGACGCCGACGCCCGCCAGCAGGAACGGCCGCGCCGGGCGCGGGGAGGCGGCCGGCGCCGGGGCCTGCGGAGCCACCGTGCTCTCGCCGCCGGGACCGCGCAGCACCAGCGGGGCGGCCAGGCCGCGCGCGCCGTACACCAGGTCGGGGCGGGCGGCGAGCACGGTGCCGACGGTGACCGCGGTGATCAGGCCCTCGCCGATGCCGATGAGCACGTGCACGCCGCCCATCGCGGCGGCGACCGTGCCGATCTCGACGGGCGCGGTGCCGCCGACCCAGAACAGCAGCGTGAAGGCCAGCGCGGAGGCGGGCACCGAGACCAGCGCGGCGGCGAACGAGGCCGCGGTGATCACGGCGCGGCCGTGCAGGCTCCGGGTGATCAACCGGAAGACGCCCCAGCCGACCAGGACGGTGACCAGGCCCATGAGCGTGATGTTGACGCCCAGCGCGGTCAGGCCGCCGTCGGCGAAGAAGAAGCCCTGCACGAGCAGGACCACCGCCATGCACAGCACCGCGGTGTACGGCCCGACGAGTATCGCGGCCAGGGCCCCGCCGAGGAGGTGGCCGCTGGTTCCCGCGGCGACCGGGAAGTTCAGCATCTGGACGGCGAAGACGAACGCCGCCACCAGGCCCGCCATCGGAGCGGTCCGGTCGTCGAGCTCGCGGCGGGCGCCGCGCAGGCAGACCGCGACCCCGGCGGCCGCGACCGCCGCCGCCGAGACCGACACGGCCGCGTTGAAGAAACCGTCAGGAACGTGCACGACAAGCCTCCGATGGGCGGATTTGCTCTCACCCTAAGCCATCGGCTTGTTATTGCAACATTCAGGCATTAACGAAGCATGCGCCGGAGCAGGGTGTGCAGCGGAACCGCCCTGACCACCACGCTGAGCCGCCCCTTGCCCGCCGTGCCGTACGGCTTGGCGGTCCGCCGGACCGTCCCGCGCCACCACGTGCGCGCCGGGGCGATGAGCTCCGCGGCCGCCTCGACGCGGAAGCGCACCGGGGGACCGCCCAGGTCCAGCTCCAGATAGGCGTCCCAGGTCCCGGCCGTCAGCCGCCCGGCCGCCTGCCGTACGGTGAACCCGCCGTCCGGCCCGGTCGCGACCGGCGCGTACACCTCGCGTCCGGAGTGCCGGTCCCGCCACACCAGCCGCCGTACGGCCCGCGTCCCGGCCGGGGCGCGGGCGTTCCGGCGGGTGCGGGACCCGGGGGCCTTCCCGCGGAACCGGAGCGCGGGCGCGGGCACGGTAGACTAGACGATCGAGTTCCGATCACCGATCCGCCCCCGGGTCCGCCGCAGGGACAGGGCCCGCGGGGGACCCCGCAGAGTCTCTGAGGGGACCCTGCGGGGACAAGGTGCTCAGGGCGCCCCCGCAGGGGAGGCGCCCATGACGCGTGAGGACGGACCGGAGCTCCCCACACCGGACGACCAAAGAGCTGCTTGTCCCCAAGAGCGGCCGTACGCAGGAGAAACCAGTGGCGACGACGAACGACCTCAAGAACGGTCTCGTGCTCAAGCTCGAGGGCGGTGAGCTCTGGACGGTTGTGGAGTTCCAGCACGTCAAGCCCGGCAAGGGCGGCGCGTTCGTTCGCACCAAGCTCAAGAACGTGATGTCCGGCAAGGTCGTCGACAAGACCTTCAACGCCGGCGTCAAGGTCGAGGTGGCCAACGTCGACAAGCGCGAGATGCAGTTCTCCTACATGGACGGCGAAGAGTTCGTCTTCATGGACACCGAGACCTACGACATGCTCCACGTCTCGCGCACCGCGGTCGGCGACGCCGCCAACTACCTGCTGGAGAACATGCTCGCCACCGTGGCGATCAACGAGGGCAACGTGCTCTACGTCGACCTCCCCGCGGCCGTCGAGCTCACCATCGCCGAGACCGAGCCGGGCCTGCAGGGTGACCGCTCCACCGGCGGCACCAAGCCCGCCAAGCTGGAGACCGGCGCGGAGATCAAGGTCCCGCTGTTCATCACCACCGGCGAGAAGGTCAAGGTCGACACCCGCACCGGCGATTACCTCGGCCGCGCCTGATGTCGGCACGCGGTAAGGCGCGCAGGCGCGCGCTGGACGTCCTGTTCGAAGCCGAGGCGCGCGGTGAGGACCCGCTCCGGGTGCTCGCCGAGCGGCTGGAGCGGGCCGACCCGCCGGTCAACGAGTACACCGCGACGATCGTCGAGGGCGTGTGCCGGCACCGGTCGCGCATCGACGAGCTGATCACCACCTACGCCGAGGGCTGGACGCTCGACCGCATGCCCGCGGTCGACCGCAACCTGCTGCGCGGCGGCACCTACGAGCTGCTCTGGATGCCCGACGTCCCCGAGGGCGTCGTCATCAGCGAGTGGGTCGGCCTGGCCTCCGAGCTGTCGACGGACGAGTCGCCGCAGTTCGTCAACGGCCTGCTGGCCCGGTTCAAGCAGCTCAAGCCCTCTCTGGCACTGTAGGTTCCGCGGCCCGCGGAGGGTCTCGCCCCTTCCTGCGGACGGGCGGGCACCCGGGCGCGTCGCCCGTTCCACCGGCGCGGCGTAGGCTGGGCTCGTCACCGACGAAGGAGGCGATCGGAAGTTGCATGCCGTAGGCACCTCGCGGCAGCCCGGGGCTCCGGCGGTCCGCACCGCCGTCATCTGGGACGTCCTGCGGGCGGCGCTGGCCGATCGCGTGGCCGAGGCCGGCCGTGACCGCCTCGACATCGTCGACGCCGGGGGCGGCACCGGGGGCTTCGCCGTGCCGCTCGCCGCGCTCGGGCACGCCGTCACGGTCGTGGACCCCAGCCCCGACTCGCTGGCGGCGCTGGAGCGCCGCGCCGCCGAGGCGGGAGTGGGCGTCCGCGCGCTGCAGGGGGACGCGGCGGACCTGGGGGACCTCCTCCCGGCCGGCGGCGCCGACCTGGTGCTCTGCCACAGCGTGCTGGAGTACGTCGAGGACCCCGGCGGGGCGCTGGCCGCCATGGCCCGCCTGCTGCGGGAGGGCGGCCTGGTCAGCGTGCTGGCCGCCAACCCGCTGGCGGCCGTGCTGCACCGCTCCGTCTCCGGCCGGTTCGACGAGGCCCTGCAGGTCCTCGGCGACCCCGAGGGCCGCTGGGGCGACCGCGACCCCACACCCCGGCGCTTCACCCGGGAGTCGCTGGTGCGGCTCCTCGGCGCCTCGGGTCTGCGGCCGGGCGAGGTCCACGGGGTGCGGATCTTCGCCGACCTCGTGCCGAGCAGGCTGATCGACGGCGAGCCCGGCGCGGCCGGAGCGCTGATCGCCCTGGAGCAGGCCGCGGCCGAGCATCCGGTCCTGCGGGACATCGCCTCCCAGCTGCACATCCTCGGCCACCGATGAGGCCCGCCCCGAACGGGTGTTCCCATAGGATGGCGCCGTGTCGAGGAAACAGCAGGTTCCCCGTCCCGGTTCCGACCTGGGCGGGGACGACAGCGGCTGCCCGATCCTCCACGCCGACATGGACGCCTTCTTCGCGAGCGTCGAGCTGCGGGAGCGGCCCGAGCTCGCCGGCACGCCCGTCATCATCGGCGCGCCCGGCCCGCGCGGCGTCGTCCTCAGCGCCACCTACGAGGCGAGGAGGTACGGCGTGCACTCGGCGATGCCCATGACGCGGGCCAGGCGGCTCTGCCCGCGGGCCACGGTCATCCCGCCGAGCCACGGCAAGTACTCCGAGGTGTCCCGGGGCGTCATGGAGATCTTCCGGAGCTTCACCCCCGAAGTGGAGCCGATAGCCTCCGACGAGGCCTTCCTGGACGTCTCGGGGGCGCGCCGGCGGCTCGGTCCGCCGGCCGGGATCGCCGCGATGATCCGCGAGCGGGTCGCCGCCGAGCACGGCGTCACCTGCTCGGTCGGGGTGGCGAGCAGCAAGTTCGTGGCCAAGCTCGCCTCGCAGCACTGCAAGCCCGACGGGCTGTTCGTCGTGCCCGCCGACCGGGTGGTGGACTTCCTGCACCCGCTGCCGGTGGCGGCCCTGTGGGGCGTGGGGGAGCGCACGGAGCGCTCCCTGGCGCGGCTCGGCGTCAGGACCGTCGGCGACCTCGCCAGGACGCCGGTCGAGACCCTCCAGCGCGAGCTGGGCCGGGCCTCCGGCGCGCATCTGGCCGAGCTGGCCTGGGGCCGCGACGACCGGCGGGTGACCCCGAACGCGCCCGACAAGAGCATCGGCGCGGAGGAGACCTTCGCCGCGGACGTGGACGACCCGGTGGAGATCCGCAGGGAGCTGCTCCGGCTGTCGGAGCGGGTCGCCGCCAGGCTCAGGGAGGGCGGCCACGCCGGCCGCACGGTCAGCGTCAAGCTCCGCCGAGCCGACTTCAGCACGCTCTCCCGGTCCCGGACCCTGGCCGAGCCCACCGACGTCGCCCGGGAGCTCTACTCCGTCGCCTGCGACCTGTACGCCGCCTCCGGCCTGGAGGGGACCCTGATCCGCCTGGTCGGGGTCCGGGTGGAGAACCTGCTTCCCGCCGACGGGGCTCCCCGGCAGCTCGCCCTCGGCGAGCGGGAGACGGGCTGGCGGGAGGCCGAGCGGGCGATGGACCGGGCGGCGCGGAGGTTCGGCCGCGACGCGGTGCTCCCCGCCTCGCTCGTCCGCATCCGATCCGAGGAGGAATAGCCGTGATCGCACCTCCGGTTTGGACTACGTTGGACGTTTTCTTTCGTCTACGTCTACAGCCTCGTATTCTGGGGATAACCGACCGCGAGGTTCGGACACCCCGTGTCGTCCGTCACCGTTTTCCCCGTCCTGGGGCTGTCCTTGGGAGGCGCCGTGCCGCTCTCTGAGCACGAGCAGCGCCTGCTCGACCAGATCGAGCAGGCCCTCTACGCCGAGGACCCGAAGTGGGCCAATACCGTAAGGATCAGTGATCCGCGCAGTCACTACAAGCGGCGTCTGGTGAAGGCCTCCATCGGCTTCGTCCTCGGCGTCGTCCTGTTGATGGTCGGCGTTGTGATCAACCTCATCCCCCTCGGCGTCGGCGGTTTCGTGGTCATGCTCGCCGCGTGCTTGTGGGGTCTGTCCAGTTGGAAGCGGATGAACGGGTTCGGTGAGGGCTCATCGTCCCCGGCTCCCCGCGGTCAGCGAGGAGGCAAGGCGGCGGGCCGCGGCGGCTCCCGCCAGAGCTTCATGGAGCGGATGGAAGAGCGCTGGCGCCGTCGCCACGACGAGCGCTGACTCTCCCCGCCTTTTCCGCGGGTCAGCGGATGAGCCGCCCTCCACGGGGCGGCTCACCGCTCGTCCGGCGCCTCCGCGCGCCCCGGCGGCTCGGTGACGGTCCCGTCGTGTCGTGATGCCGTTGTGACGCCGCGATTCCCGATCCGGTCCCGGACGATCCGGCCCCGGAGCAGGATCCCGTCCCAGGCGGGCGGGCCACAGGGTTCCTCCGGTCCCCGGCACGGGAGCGGCCCGGCGCGCGCCGGGGCCCTTCCCCTGTCACTTGCCGTGCCTTGCGTCAGGCGTCCCGGCGGGCCGGGAGCCTGAGCCGGATGTTGCCGAGCCGGTCGAAACCGTCGAGCGCCCGCGCCCCCGCCGCCCGGATCCGCAGCAGCGTGGACGGGGGGAGCAGGACGGCCCGGATCCGCCTTCCGCGTGACACGGTGGCGGCCAGGGCGCGCCGGACCCGCCGGACGTCCTCGCTCATGGGTCCGGTCGCGCCGGGTGTCCTGGCGAAGAGCAGGCGCTCCACCGCAGCGGCGATCCTCGTCACCGAAGCCGTCGCCTCCGCGTCGAACCCGTACTGCCGCGCCAGGCGCCGGGCCAGCGCCCGCGGGCTCTCACTCGCCTCCCTGGCCATGCCGTAGTCGCACAGGGCGTCGTCGAGGTCTGCCCAGGCCGCGGCCACCGCCGCCTCCGCCGTCCTCCCGTGCTCGGCTCTGGCCGCCGTGACGCCGGCCGGTGCCGTCATCGA
>NZ_CDRNDK010000232.1:0-9821 GCF_977012225.1 Planomonospora algeriensis
CGATGTGCGCGTAGTCGCGGGTCAGCCGGTGCGCGGCCTGGGCGTTGAAGTCCGCGCGCCGCCGCCGCACCCGCCCCATGATCGCGCCCAGGGCGCGCACCACCCGCCTGCGCCGACCCGAGCCCTTCTTCGCCCGCGCCAGTCGGCGTTGCAGGCGCACATACCGTTCGGTCTCGCCGGGCGACAGGTAACCCTGCTCGGCCGCTTGGTCGACCCGGTCGGTCTTCGGCGGCTCGGAGGAGGACACGCCGCAGGCGGTGGCGTGGCGGCGGTCGAAGAACTCCCCGTCACTGGTGACCGCGGCCGTGACCACCCCCCGGTCCACCCCGACCGCGGCCTCGGGGCGGGCATGGCGGACCTTGCCGGTGCCGTGCCGCCGGCACGCGGCGTCCAGGTCCTTGAGCGTCTGCTGCAGCGCCTGCGCGGGCGCCTCTGCCAGCCAGGGGAAGTCCTTTTTGGCGTCGGCGAGCTGCCGGCACTGCTCGGCGTAGCCGATGAACGCGCCCCGGCGGCGGTAGGCGCGGCGCTGCTCCAGGGCGATGTTCCACACCGCCCGGCAGGCGGCGGCGATCCGCTCGGCGGTCAGCTTCTGCCCGGCGTCGAACTCCAGCCGGTATCGGCGTCCGGTCAGCACGTGAAACACCTCCCCTGCCCTGCCGATGGCCCGCCTGTCGTGCGCGGACTCGAACACGTTAGCGGCCACTTCATGATCGGGGAGGGTGAACGGCGGCACGGCGGGCACCGGGTGTCCGCGCCGCCCGCCCCGCGGGTCGTCATGGCCGCCACGCGGCGGAATGCCATCGATGACGCGGGGCCGCATGCGGGCCCCGCGCTTCGCGCTCGGGATGTCCCGCCTGGCGGCGGGTCATCCCCTGACGGGGACCGCATTCATCCCCGGCCTGAAGGACTCCGTTGCCCAATTGCCTGGATCATGCGGTAGGCCCCAGCGGCAGGTCATCTTGACGCAGGACATCATCGGCTTCCGAGAAGTCACGCCGAATTGGGCAACAGAGTCCTGACGGCCGAGGTCTTCTGCGGACTTTCGGTAAAGTAGATTTGCCTCTCGTGCTCGCAAGGAGGATCGATGAAGCTACGGCTGGCTCGCCGGGCCGTCGGCGACGCCGTGGTGGTGGCGGTCGAGGGAGAGCTCGACCTGTTCACCGCGCCCTTCCTGCGCGACGAGGTCCGTGAGGCGATCAAGCTCGACGGATCCCGGCTGGTGCTCGACCTGACCGCGTTGTCGTTCATGGACTCCAGCGGGCTCTCGGTGCTGATCGAGGCGTGGCGGCTGGCGACGAGCCAGGGAGGGGGCGTCGCCCTCGCCGCCCCCCCAGGCACCGGTGGCGCGGATCCTGCGCACGACCGGCCTCGACCGCCGGATCAAGGTCTTCCCCGACGTCGGCACCGCGGTCGGAGAGCTCTGACGCGATCCGGCGATTCCCTGGCGTTCTCCGGGCGAGATTTACCCGACCCTGAGTAGAACTTCATTCGGTCCCCGCGTTAAAGTCCGCTCATGGACCTGAACGGAGCAGCAGCAATCATCTCGGGCGGTGCCAGCGGCCTCGGCGAGGCCACGGCCCGCGATCTCGCCGCGCACGGCGCGACCGTCGTCATCGCCGACCTGAACGAGGAGCGCGGCAAGGCCCTCGCCGACGAGCTGGGCGGAGTTTTCGTCAAGACCGACGTGTCCGACGAGGACCAGGTGCAGGCGGCGGTGGACGCCGCGGTCGCCACCGGCAAGCCGCTGCGCGTGGTGATCAACAGCGCCGGCATCGGCTGGGCCACCCGTACGGTGAACCGCGACGGCTCGCCGCACGACCTCGCCTCCTACCGCAAGGTCATCGAGGTCAACCTGATCGGCACCTTCAACCTGATGCGCATCGGCGCCGCGGCCATCGCCAAGACCGAGCCGGTCGACGCGGACGGCCAGCGCGGCGTGGTGATCAACACCGCCTCCGTGGCGGCGCTGGAGGGCCAGGTCGGCCAGGTGGCGTACTCAGCGTCCAAGGGCGGCATCGTCGGCATGACGGTCCCGGCCGCCCGCGACCTGGGCGCCGTGGGCATCCGCGTCAACACGATCTGCCCCGGCATCATCGACACCCCGATCTACGGCTTCTCGCCCAACGCCGACGAGTTCAAGGCCAAGCTGGTCGCGCCGGTGGTCTTCCCCAAGCGCATGGGCCTGGCCTCCGAGTTCGCCCACCTGGTGCGCTCGCTGATCGAGAACGACTACATGAACGCCGAGACCATCCGCTTCGACGGCGGCATCCGCTTCCAGCCCAAGTAGGAGTCACCGGTGTCCGACGTCTCTCCCGACGCCAAGGCGGCCTCCGACGACGTCCTCGTCGAGGTCGACGGCGGCGTCGCCGTCATCACGATCAACCGCCCCAAGGCCAGGAACGCCGTCAACGGCGTCGTGGCCCGTGCCATCGCCGCGGCGCTGGACGAACTGGAGGAGCGCAAGGACGTCTCCGCCTACGTGCTGACCGGCGCGGGCGGCACGTTCTGCGCGGGGATGGACCTCAAGGGCTTCCTGACCGGGGACTTCCCGGTCGTCGAGGGCCGGGGGTTCGGCGGCCTCGCCGAGGCCCCGCCGAGCAAGCCCCTCATCGCGGCGGTCGAGGGGTACGCCCTGGCCGGCGGCTGCGAGCTGGCGCTGGCCTGCGACATCATCGTCGCCTCCGAGGAGGCCAAGTTCGGGCTGCCCGAGCCCAAGCGCGGCCTGGTCGCCGGAGCGGGCGGCGTGATGCGGCTGCCGCGGCGCATCCCGTACCACATCGCCATGGAGATCGCGCTGACCGGCGACCACTTCCCGGCCTCGCGGCTGTACGAGGTCGGCCTGGTCAACCACCTCACGCCCGCGGGCGGGGCCCTGGGCAAGGCCCTGGAGCTGGCGCGCAGGATCGCGGCGAACGCCCCCCTGGCGCTCGCCGCGACCAAGCGCGTGATCGTCGAGTCCGCCGACTGGAGCCTCGACGAGATGTTCGCCAAGCAGGGCGAGATCGTCAACCCGGTGTTCGGCTCCAAGGACGCCATGGAGGGCGCGGCGGCCTTCGCCGAGAAGCGCGCTCCGCAGTGGAGGGGCGAGTAGCGCCTTAGACCTCACGCGCCGGCCTGTTCGCGTCCGGGCGCGTGCGGCGCCTCCGGAGTGCGTACGGTGAAGGTGTGGGCGCGTGCGGCGTGGGCACGGGACAGGCCCACGGTGACGGCTCCATGAGGCCAGGAGAGCGCATGCACGACCACCCGGGGGCGACCCCTCCCACCCGATCCACCGGCGCGCGGCTCCGGCGCAGCGCGGGCAGCCTGGCCGCGGGCGCCGCCGGGGCCGGCATGCTCGTCATCCTCCTGGTCGCCGGCATGTGGGCGATCGAGGTCGCCGACTACGTGCTCCCCGGCGAGTTCGACGCCTACGGCATCCGGGCCTGGAACGCCGAGGGCCTGACCGGCATCCTCCTCGCCCCCTTCCTGCACGCCGACTTCGCCCACCTGATGGCCAACTCGCTGCCCCTGCTCGTCCTGGGCTTCCTGGCGGCCCTGCGCGGCCTGGGCCGCTTCCTGGCCGCCAGCCTGATCATCATCCTGGTCAGCGGCCTGGGCGTCTGGCTCACCACGGACCCGAAGTTCGTCACGGTCGGCGCGAGCGGCCTGGTCTTCGGCTACTTCGGCCTGGTCGTGGCCCGCGGCCTGTTCGACCGCCGCCTGCTCGACATCGTGATCGGCGTCGGCGTCGCGGCGGCCTACTACTCGATCATCTGGGGCGTGCTCCCCACCCAGGAGGGCGTCTCCTGGCAGGGCCACCTCTTCGGCCTGCTCGGCGGCATCCTCGCCGCCTGGATCGTCCGCCGCCGCCCCGCCCTCACTCCGCACGGATCCCCGTACTGACCGCGCACGGCTCCCAGCGCACCCGGAACGGCCAACGTATGCTGTCAAAAACGCAGCACATGCTGTCCGTATGACAGTAAATTTCGGAGCGTGACGAACACATCACTCACGCCCCTGCTGGAGAGGATGGGCGTGCGGGAACCAGCGCCACCGGTCTTCCCGGTCTTCCGGTCCCGGATCACATCAGCGGTGCTCGCCAGGGCTTACCTCGGTGGCGATGAATGCTCGGTCGCCGAACTCGCCGCCGCGGCGGGCACCGACACCGGCACCATGGCGCGGGAGGTGGCGCGTCTGGAGCAGGCGGCCGTTCTCCGGAGTCGCAGGATCGGGCGGACCAGACTGGTGGAGGCGAACCGGAACGCCCCCTTCTACCGGGCACTCAGCGAGCTTGTCACCATAACTCTCGGTCCCGCTCATGTTCTGTCCGAGGAATTGGCCGAGGTGGCGGGGATAGAGCAGGCGGAGGTGTTCGGTTCCTGGGCCGCGCGCATGCTCGGTGAGCCGGGACCGGCCCCCGTCGACATCGATCTCCTCGTCATAGGCCGACCCGACCGGGATGACCTGCATGATGCCGCCACCAGGGCCGGTGCCCGGCTCGGGAGAGAGGTCAACACGGTCGTGGTGTCCGCATCGCGATGGCGGACCAGCGACGACGGCTTCCTGACCGAACTCCGGAGCAGGCCGCGTGTTCCGGTTCCACTCCGGGGAGAAGATGCTCCATGACCGGCTGGGCGCGTGGCCGAGAAGAGATCATCGGGATGATCCAGCGTCGGGAGCCGACCCAGGTGGTTCCGGATGACCGGCTCGCCGCACGGATGGTCGAAATGGCCCGAAAGCATCTCGCGAGTGCCGAGATCCTCGCCGCCAGTGATCCTCACCTCGCCTACTCCGCGCTTCACGACGCGGTCCGCAAGGCGCTCGCGGCCCTTCTCCAGACACAAGGGCTGCGTGCCACGACCACGGGCGGCCATCTGGCGGTCCAGCACGCGGCCAAGGCGCAGTTCGGCTCCTCGATGGGTGGCATCCTGCGACCTGTGGACCGGATTCGGGCCACTCGGCATGAGAGTGAATATCCGACGGCCGGCACATGGATCGACGAGGACATGGTGCGAGACGACCTACCGGCCGCGTCAGCAGTGGTGGAGGCGGCGGAGAAGGCACTCCCGCATATGCCGCCCTTTGTGATCTGATCATCGCGAGATGGCGGAGCGCCGAACCCGAGGGCGGCATCCGGCCCGGAAAAGCCGCGGACGCTCTGGTCGTTCTCCTTCCAACTGGCGAACGGACCGGTCGGCGAGTGCGTGCTCAGCGACCTCCCCGGGTGGAACGACATCGGTGACCCCGAGGAGAATCCCGAGGCGTTCCCCCCGACGGACAGCTGATCCGTATCGGCTCCTGACGCCTTCCAACGGTGCTGTGACCGGGGAACCGTACGGTATGCGTGCGAACAGGGGCCGTCATGGGTGAGGCCCGGGAAGGGGAAGCCGTTCCCGGGCCTTCAGCGCGTGACTAGAGGCGCTCGACGACGTGGTCGATGCAGTGGGTCAGCGCCTCGACGTCGGCCGGGTCGATCGCCGGGAACATCGCGACGCGGAGCTGGTTGCGGCCCAGCTTGCGGTAGGGCTCGACGTCGACGATGCCGTTGGCGCGCAGCACCTTGGCGACCGCGGCGGCGTCCACCTCGTCGGAGAAGTCGATGGTGCCGACGACGTTGGAGCGGAACTCGGGGGCGGCGAACGGCGTGGTGTAGGAGGTCTTCTCCGCCCACGTGTAGAGCCGGCTCGCCGAGTCGGCGCTGCGCGCCGTGGTCCAGGCCAGGCCGCCGTTGCCGTTCATCCACTCGATCTGCTCGGCGAGCAGGAAGAGCGTGGTGACCGACGGGGTGTTGTAGGTCTGGTCCTTGGCGGAGTTGTCGATCGCCACGGGCAGGCTGAAGAACTCGGGGATGTAGCGGCCGCTGCCGGCGATCTCCTCGACCCGGGCCAGCGCGGCCGGGGACATCAGGGCGATCCACAGGCCGCCGTCGGAGGCGAAGCTCTTCTGCGGCGCGAAGTAGTAGACGTCGGTCTCGCTGATGTCGACGGGCAGGCCGCCGGCGCCGGAGGTGGCGTCCACGAGCACGAGGGAGCCGTCCTCGCCCACGCGCTTGATCGGCATCGCGACACCGGTCGAGGTCTCGTTGTGGGTGAGCGCGTAGACGTCCACGCCGGCCTCGGTGACGGCCTCGGGGTGGCTGCCGACCTCGGACTTGATGACGCTCGGGTCGCCCAGCCACGGGGCCTTGGCCGCGACGGAGGCGAACTTGGAGGAGAACTCGCCGAAGTGCAGGTGCTGCGACCGCTCGCGGATGAGACCGAAGGCGGCGATGTCCCAGAACGCGGTCGTGCCGCCGTTGCCGAGGACGACCTCGTAGCCCTCGGGGAGGGAGAACAGCTCCGACAGACCCGCCCGGACGCGCCCGACGAGCGACTTGACCGGCTTCTGGCGGTGGGAGGTGCCCAGCACGCTCGCGCCGGAGGCGGCCAGAGCCGAGATCTGCTCGGGGCGCACCTTCGAGGGCCCGCAGCCGAAACGGCCGTCGGCGGGCTTGAGGTCAGAGGGAATCACGATGTCAGCCACCTGACCAGCCTACTGAGCCCGTCCGTCGGCCCAGACCCGGGTCCGGGATTTGAGACGGAGATTACTGGAGAACGAGACGGCCGCCCCGCGGAGACCCGTGGGACGGCCGTACCGGTGGAGAACGAGACGGCCGTCCCGCAGGACGGCCGTACCGGCTCGGGGCGCGTCAGAACGCGCCGATGACCTCGGCGGCGCCGGGGACGTCGTTGACCGAGCGCTGTGCCGGGCCGACGTAGTCGGCGCTGGGGCGGACGAGCCTGCCCGTGCGCTTCTGCTCCAGGATGTGCGCGGCCCAGCCCGCGGTGCGGGCGCAGGTGAACATCGAGGTGAACATGTGCGAGGGGACCTGGGCGAAGTCCAGGATGACCGCGGCCCAGTACTCGACGTTGGTGGCGAGCACCCGGTCGGGCTTGCGGGCGTGCAGCTCCTCCAGGGCGGCCTTCTCCAGCGCCGCCGCGACCTCGTAGCGGGGCGCGTCGAGCTCCTTGGCGGTACGGCGGAGCACGCGGGCCCGGGGGTCCTCGGCGCGGTAGACGCGGTGGCCGAAGCCCATGAGCCGCTGACCCTTGTCCAGCTCGCTCTGGACGTACTTCTTGGCGTCGCCGACCTGCTCGACGCCCTCGATCATGTGCAGCACGCGGGCGGGGGCGCCGCCGTGCAGCGGGCCCGACATGGCGCCGACCGCACCGCTCAGCGCCGCGGAGACGTCGGCGCCGGTGGAGGCGATGACGCGGGCGGTGAAGGTGGAGGCGTTCATGCCGTGCTCGGCCGCGGACACCCAGTAGGCGTCGATGGCCTTGACGTGCTTGGGGTCGGGCTCGCCCCGCCAGCGGACCATGAACCGCTCGACGATGCTCTGGGCCTCGTCGACGCGCTTCTGCGGGACCATCGGCAGGCCGAGGCCGCGCGCCGACTGGGCGACGAAGCTGAGCGCGGTCACACTGGCGCGCGCGAGGTTGTCGCGCGCCTCGTCCTCGTCGATGTCGAGCAGCGGCTTGAAGCCGTAGGCGGGCGCCAGCATGGCCAGCGCACTCTGCACGTCGACGCGGATGTCACCGGAATGGACAGGAATGGGGTACGGCTCGGCCGGGGGGAGGCCCGGCTGAAACTTGTTGTCGACGAGCAGGCCCCAGACGTTCCCGAAGGAGACGCGGCCGACCAGCTCTTCGATGTCGACGCCCCTGTAGCGGAGGGCGCCCCCTTCTTTGTCCGGTTCCGCGATCTCCGTCTCGAAAGCTACGACGCCTTCGAGCCCGGGTTTGAAGTCGGACATTCTCGGCCGCCTCCCTTTCTTGAAGTCAAAGCCTTGATGTCGAGATACCGGCGAGTCATATTCAACCCCCTGTGTTCAGGAGGCCTGCCGCCGGTCCCGCCGGAACGCGATCGCCCCAGGTGGGGGGCGGTGCGCGCGGGCGGACGTCAAGCACGCGAGAATACCGTCCCGTGGACGCCACCTCGCGCCCGCCGTCGCTGGCGGGGCTCCGACGCACCTATGAGGGTCATCCCCTGCTGGAGGGGGACCTCGCACCCGATCCCATCTCCCAGTTCGCCGCCTGGTTCGGCGAGGCCGTGGACGCCGGGCTTCCCGAGCCGAACGCGATGGTCGTCGCGACGTGCTCGGCGGGCGGGCGGCCGACGGCGCGGACGGTGCTGCTCAAGGGCTACGACGAGACCGGATTCGTCTTCTACACCAACTACGAGTCGCGCAAGGGCCGGGACCTGACCGAGAACCCCCGGGCCGGCCTGCTGTTCCCCTGGCACTCCATCCGCCGCCAGGTGCGGGTGGAGGGCCCGGTGGTCCGCCTGCCGCGGGAGGAGTCGGCGGCCTACTTCAGGTCCCGGCCGTACGGCTCGCGGATCGGCGCCTGGGCCTCGCGGCAGTCCGCGGTGGTGGCCTCGCGGCAGGAGCTGGACGAGCGGTACGCCAGGCTGGCGGAGCGCTGGCCGGAGGACCCGCCGGTCCCGGACTTCTGGGGCGGGTTCCGGGTCGTGCCGGTGGAGGTGGAGTTCTGGCAGGGCCAGCTCGACCGCATGCACGACCGCCTGCGCTACCGCCGCGCGGGGGACTCCTGGGTCGTCGAGCGCCTGGCCCCCTGACCCCGTCACCCCTTTTTTGCTGATATATCCGATGACTCGGGTGAGCATGAGGGGGACGGCGTGAGGCTGCCGCAGTTCGGGCGCAGGCATCTGGTGGACGTCCGGCCCCTGGCCACCCCGGCCTACCGGCGGCTCTGGCTGGGGCAGGGCGTCTCCTACCTGGGGTTCCATCTCACCTCGGTGGCGGTCAGCGCGCAGATCTACGCCATCACCGGCTCGTCCTTCTGGGTCGGCATGCTCGGCCCGGCCAACCTCGTCCCGCTGGTCGTCTTCGGTCTGTGGGGCGGCGCGGTCGCCGACGCCGTCGACCGGCGCCGGCTCCTGATCGGCGGCGCCCTGGTCGCCTGGGCGGCGACGCTCGCCCTGCTCGTCCAGGCCTGGACGGGTACGGCCAGCGTCGGCCTGCTGCTGGCGACCGTGGCCGTGCACGCCACCGGTTTCGCCGTGACCAGCCCGACCCGCGGCGCGATCATCCCCCGGCTGCTCCCCGCCGAGCAGGTCCCGGCGGCCAACACCCTCAACTTCCTGGTCGGCGGCGTCGGCGCGGTGATCGGCCCGCTGCTGGCCGGGGCGGCGCTCGCCGGGGGCGGGGTCGCCGTCGCCTACCTCGCCGACGCGGTGCTGTTCGGCGCGAGCCTGTACGCCGCCCTGCGGCTGCCGAGGCTCGCCCCGCTGGGAGAGGTGACCAGGCCCGGCCTGCGGTCCGTCGCGGACGGCCTGCGTTACATCGCGGGCAACCGGGTGGTGCTGATGTCGTTCGTCGTGGACGTCATCGCCATGGCGTTCGCGCTCCCCCGGGCGCTGTTCCCGGAGATCGTGGCGGAGCGGTTCGGCGGCTCGCAGATCGCGTTCGGCTGGCTCGCGGCGGGCATGGCCATCGGCTCGGTGGCCGGCGGGCTGCTGTCGGGCTGGGTGGGCCGGGTCCGGCGCCAGGGAGCGGCGCTCACGTTCACCATCGCGGTGTGGGGGATGAGCGTCGCCGCCTCCGGCCTGGCCGGCGAGCTCTGGCTGATGGTCGCGCTGCTCGCGGTCGGCGGGGCCGCGGACATGGTCTCGGCGGTGTGGCGGCAGACCATCCTGCAGACCCACGCGCCCGACGAGATGCGCGGCCGGATGCAGGGGGTCTTCACGGTGGTGGTCGCCGGCGGCCCCCGCCTGGGCGACCTGCGGGCGGGGGCCACCGCGACCTGGTTCGGCGCCACCGGCGCCTGGGTCGGCGGCGG
>NZ_CDRNDK010000233.1:0-9792 GCF_977012225.1 Planomonospora algeriensis
CCCCTCGCCCGCCCCTCGCCCGCCCCTCGCCCGCCACGCCACCCGGCGCCTCGCGCCCGCCCTCCGAGGCGCGGACCGTCGTACGTACTCACGGGTAACTGAGTATCCGCACGGACGCGCCGGTCCTTCCCCGCGCCGGATCCTGGACGGCATGACGAAAGCGATCCAGCCCAAGAACACCGGCGCCTTCTACGTCCAGGCGGTCCTGTCCTTCGGCGTGTCCGTCTCCGCGGTCGCCATCGGCCTGGCCTACCTCCCCGTGGACACCTGGGTCCGCGCCTTCCTGTCCATCGGTGTCCTGTACGTCGTGACCTCGACCTTCACCCTGGCCAAGTGCGTGCGCGACCGCCAGGAGCTCTCCGAGGTCACCACCCGGGTCGACCAGGCCCGACTGGAGAAGCTCCTGGCCGAGCACGACCCCTTCAAGGTCGACTGACGGCGCCGGGCCGCCGCCCGGAGCCGCCGCCCGGGACCGTCAGCCCTCCAGCTTGTACTCCTGCAGGGAGTCGGCCAGCTGCACGGCGAGCTCCTCGGCGTCGAGGCGCTTCTCGATCTGCTTCAGGTCGGCGATCTTGGCGGCCGTCTCAGCCCGGCGGGGAGCCAGCAGCGTGCAGCAGTCCTCGTCGGGGAGTTCGGAGATCGCCAGGGTGCCGATGCGGCGGGCCTCCGCCATGATCTCGGTCTTGTCGAGGCCGATCAGCGGGCGCAGGATCGGCAGGTCGACCGCGTCGTCCTGGGCGGTGATGTTCTGCAGGGTCTGGGAGGAGACCTGGCCCAGGGAGTCACCGGTGACCAGCGCCCCGGCACGCAGGCGGTGGGCGACCTCCTCGGCGGTCTTCAGCATCAGGCGGCGCTGGGCGATGACCGCCAGGCGGTCCTGGCCGGAGGCCTTGATGGACTGCTGCGCCTTGCCGAACGGCACCACCCACAGGCGGGACCTGCCCTGGAACTTGTCCAGGGCGCGCACCAGCGCGTACGCCTTGTAGATGGACTCGGAGGTGGTGAAGGGGATGCCGGAGAAGTGCAGGAAGTCCACCCGCAGGCCGCGGCGCATCATCCGGTAGGCGGCGACCGGGGAGTCGATGCCGCCGGACATCAGGACCAGGCCGCGCCCGCTGGTGCCGACCGGCAGGCCGCCCTGGCCGGGCAGTCCGTCGGTGTGCACGAAGACCTCGTCGCGGTCCACCTCGATGGAGACGACCAGCTCGGGGTTCTTCAGGTCCACCGGCAGGCCGTAGATGTCGTTGAGCTCGCCGCCGACCGTGCGGTCGAGCTGCATCGAGGTCAGCGGGAAGCGCTTGTCGCGGCGGCGCGAGCGCACCGCGAAGGAGACACCCCGCTTGACGTCCTCGCGGTCGGCGAGCAGCTCGATCGCGGCCTTGAGGACCGCGTCGGGGTCCTTGGCGACCCGCCAGGCCCGGTGGATCCAGACCAGGCCGGGCACGTAGGCGACCCGCTCGGCGACCGCGTCGGCGGTCTCGGCGCTCGTCCCCTCCGGCAGGAACAGCGCGATGACGCCGTGGCGCTGCCGCACGTCCACCTTGAAGCCGAACTCCTTCAGGGCGGCCTTGATGTTGGCCTGCAACCGCTGCTCGAAGACCTCGCGGTTGTTTCCCTTCAGGACGACCTCGCCCAGCTTGAGCAGAACGCAGGGCTCGCCCAGTGCGGACACGGCCATGGTGGAACCTCCGGTGGAGCGTCAGGGGAAGGGTCGTGGGGCGACCGCCGGGTGTCGCGGGCGGCCGTCAACGGCAACACCGCACCGGGGCCACTTTAGTCCCGGCTACGACCCGTCGAGGCCCTGCTCGATCGCGTAGCGCACGAGTTCGACGCGGTTGTGGAGCTGGAGCTTGTTCAACGTGTTCTGGACGTGGTTCTGCACGGTCCGGTGGGAGAGCACGAGCCGCTCGGCGATCTGCCGGTAGGACAGCCCCTTGGCCACCAGCCGCAGCACCTCGGTCTCCCGCTCGGTCAGGCGCGGCCCCTCCGCCGGGACGGGGCGGGCGGCCAGCCGCCGGTACTCCCCCAGGACCAGGCCGGCCAGGCCGGGGGTGAACACCGCGTCGCCCTCGGCGGTGCGCCGGACGGCGTCGAGGAACTCCTCACGGCTCGACGACTTCAGCAGGTAACCGGACGCGCCGGCCTTGACCGCCTCCAGCACGTCGTCCTGCTCGCCGCTGGCCGACAGCACCAGCACCCGGGGCGGCGCGTCCGCCGCGGCCAGCCCCCGGGCCACCTCCACCCCGGACAGGTCGGGCAGCTGCAGGTCCAGCACGACCACCTCGGGCCGTACGGCCGCGGCCACCCGGAGCGCCTGCCGGCCCTCGCCGACCGCGGCCACCACCTCGTATCCCGCCTCGGCCAGGTCCCGCGCCACCGCGTCCCGCCACATCGGGTGGTCGTCCACCACCATCACCCGCATCCGGCCAGCGTATTACCGGATGGGACGGGGAGGCCGGAGGGTTCCCGGAAAGCCGGACGGATGGCGAAAAAATGGACCGCGGGCGGGATATCCCTCCACGGAAGGCGGAGATGGATCCGGACGAGCCGGGAGGAGTGACATGACAAGACGTTTCAGGATGTTGCTGGTGGCCGCGCTGGCCCTGACCGCCTGTTCCTGCGGCAACGAACGGCTCGCGCCGGAGATCGGCCAGGAGAAGATGGCCCCGAACGACGGCGGGAACGGGTTCCAGGACGGCATCGCGATCAGGAACGTCATCGTCATGGGCGGCTCCGACGGCAAGCCGCTGGCCTCCGGGGCCGGGGCTCCGCTGCACATGGTCCTGATCAACAACCGGACCGCTCCCGACCGGCTCGTCGCGATCAGCGCGCCGGGCGCGTTCCAGGGCTCGGAGATACCCGGCGGCGGCGTCGACCTGCCGGTCCGGCAGCCCGTCGGCACCGGACCGGTGCCCATGGCCCTGCTGACGGGAGCGAGCAGGCAGCTGCCGGGCGGCGGCTTCGTCACCGTGGAGCTGCGGTTCCAGCAGGCCGGGACGGCCCGGCTGGAGGCCCCGGTGATGCCGGCGACCGAGTGGAGGGCCACGCTCTCGCCCTGGCCCTCGGCCCCGGCCGCCCCGTCTCCGACCTCTCCGCTCAATCCCACCCCGGGGGCTCCGGTCAGCCCCTCGCCCACCGCTCCGGTCAGCCCTTCGCCGACGGGCTGACCGGGACGGACATCTCGATCTCGGTGCCGCGCCCCGGACCGGACACCACGGTGACCGTCCCGCCCAGGTCGGCGATCCGGCCCCGGATCGACTGGGCGACGCCGAACCGGCCCTCGGCCTCGGCCTGTTCCAGTCGGCCGGCGGGGATGCCCGGCCCCTCGTCGCGGACCGTCACGGTGACCGTCCCGCCGTCGTCCTCGGCGAAGACCCAGGCGGGGGCCCGCGCCCCGCAGTGCCGTACGACGTTGTCCAGGGCCGCCCGGGCCGCCGCGGCCATCTCCTCGGCGGTCCGCGCGGGCAGCGTCAGCGGGGTGGCCGGGGTGGAGACGGTGACCGTGCCCGAGGAGTACGCCCGCAGCAGGGCACCCAGGTCGGCGCCGCCCGCCGCGGGCGCCTCCGGGCGGAGCCTGACCAGTTCCCGCAGGGCGGCCTCCTGCTCTCCGGCGAGCCTGCCCAGTTCCGCCGCCTCCCCGCCGAGCCGCAGGCCGCGCCGCTGGACCAGCGCGAGCACCTGGAGCACGGAGTCGTGGATGCCGCGGGCGAGCCGCTCCCGTTCCCGGCCCGCCGCCTCCAGCTCGATCGCCCGCTGCATGCGGGCCTCGGCCTGCCGGGCCAGCCGTGCGACGTGCCCGACCAGCACCCCCGCCAGGAAGAGCAGCACGGTCCCGTTGACCGGCAGGTCCGCGGCGCCGGAGCCGAACACGTCGCGTGTCCACAGGTCGGCCAGTGAGACGACCGCCGCGGCCGCGGCTCCGGCCCGGCGCCCGCCGTGCACGCCCCAGGCCAGTACGGCGCCGCCCATCCAGGTGGCGGTGATCGGCATGCCGCCCTGCTGGTGGGGGCCCTGGACCGCGGGCGTGCTCAGCAGGCAGCCGACGGTCACGAGCAGGTCGGCGGCGAGCAGCGGCCGGCCGCGGAGCTCCTCGACGGAGTAGGCGAAGATCGTCGCCACGGTCCACAGGGCCATGACTCCGATCACAGTCCAGCCGGCCGCCGGGTGCTCGTAGCCTCCGGCGCGGACGAGCAGAAGCGCCGCGTACAGCAGGGAGGCGGCGCGGAACACCGCCACGGTCCGCCAGAACGGGACTTCCATCCCCATCGCCACCCACGCCTCTCAACCGTCACATATGTCCGTTAAGGGTAATAATGAGGCGATTCCTTCTCACAAAGAACTGGACCATGTCTCACGTCGACCACTTCTCCTACGGCCTGGTCACCCCCGTTCTGGCCTATCTCATGTCGGGGGCCGGCTGCATGCTCGGCCTCATGCTCACCACGAAGGCGCGGGCGGCCGAGGGCTCCGCGCGGGCGCGCTGGCTGATCGGGGGCGCGCTGTCCATCGGCGGCACCGGCATCTGGGTGATGCACTTCGTCGCCATGATGGGCTTCTCCGTCGACGGCTCGCAGATCCGCTACGACGTGCTCCTCACCGCCGGCTCGGCCGTCCTGGCGATCACCGTGGTCGGCGCGGGCCTCTTCATGGTCTCGTACGGCGGGCCGAGGACCGCGACGCTCCTCGGCGGCGGCCTGCTCACCGGGCTGGGCGTGGCCGGCATGCACTATCTCGGCATGGCCGCGATGAACATGCAGGCGCACGTCTCCTACGACCCGGTGCTCGTCGGCGCGTCGGCGGCGATCGCGATCGCCGCCTCCACGGTGGCGCTCTGGTTCACCCTGCGGGTGCGCGGCGTCCCGGCCACCGGCGGCGCGGCCCTGATCATGGGTGTCGCGGTCTGCGGCATGCACTACACCGGCATGTTCGCCATGGACGTGCAACCGGCGACGTCCTCGGCCCCGCTCGGCGGAGCGCAGGGCGTCGACTTCCTGCTGCCGCTGCTGGCGCTGGTCGGCCTGATCACCCTGGGCCTGCTGCTGAGCGTCGTCCTGTCCCCTTCCGAGCAGGAACTGCGGGAGGACGCCGAGGTGATGGCCCGGCTGGACGGCCGGGCGACGGAGGGCTTCCCCGCCGTCCCGCAGACCGCGGCCGCCCTCCGCCCGGAGGATCCGTCGCTGTTCGACTCCTCCGGACGGTGACGTGCCCTCGGACGGTGACGTGCGGCCGGCGCCGCGGGCCCCGCGAGGGCCCGGGCGCCGGGCGGGGACTCAGCCGAAGAAGACCTCGGCCTCCTCGTAGCGGCCGGGCGGGACCGTCTTCAGCTCGCTGGTGCCCTCCTGCAGGGGGACGCGGACGATGTCCGTGCCCCGCAGGGCGACCATGACGCCGAACTCGCCGTCGTGCACCGCGTCGATGGCCTGCAGGCCGAAGCGGGTGGCGAGCACCCGGTCGAAGGCCGTGGGCGTGCCGCCCCGCTGGATGTGGCCCAGCACGGTGGTGCGGGCCTCCTTGCCCGTGCGCTTCTCGATCTCCTTGGCGAGCATCTCGCCGATGCCGCCCAGCCGGACGTGGCCGAAGGCGTCGAGTTCGCCCGCCTGCAGCGCCATCTGCCCCTCGACGGGGTGGGCGCCCTCGGCGACCACGATGATGGGCGCGTAGCGGGTCTTGAAGCGGGACTCGACGTAGGCGCAGACCCGGTCGATGTCGAACGGCTTCTCCGGGATCAGGATGACATTGGCGCCCGCGGCCATGCCGGCGTGCAGCGCGATCCAACCCGCGTGGCGGCCCATGACCTCGCAGATCAGCGCGCGGTGGTGGGACTCGGCGGTGGTGTGCAGCCGGTCGATCGCCTCGACGGCGATGTTGACGGCGGTGTCGAAGCCGAAGGTGTAGTCGGTGGCGTTGAGGTCGTTGTCGATCGTCTTGGGCACGCCGACGACCTTCACGTCCCGCTCGAAGAGCTGCGTGGCGACGCCGAGCGTGTCCTCGCCGCCGATCGCGATCAGGGCGTCCACCCCGGTCTGGGCGAGGTTCTCCTTGATCTTCTCGACGCCGCCCTCGATCTTGATCGGGTTGGTCCGCGAGGAGCCGAGGATCGTGCCGCCCCGGGGCAGGATGCCCCGCACCGCCTGGATGTCCAGCGGCATGGTGTCGCCCTCGAGCGGGCCGCGCCAGCCGTCCCGGAATCCCACGAACTCGTGGCCGTAGACGCCCGTTCCCTTGCGCACGACGGCACGGATAACGGCGTTCAGGCCGGGGCAGTCGCCGCCCCCGGTCAACACTCCAATACGCATGGCATCCTCCGGTGGTGGTTCCGAGGTGATACGGCCAGACTAAGCGGGGTGACACGACCGGCGGGGATCTCCCACGCCGACGCAAGGCATTCTGCCTCCAGAGCGGCCCAGTGGTCTAGACCAAACGGCGATCGCGTCCGCGCGTCCCCGCCCCGCGACCTCGGAACCGGATCGCCCGCATGACCGCGGCGCCCGCCCCGGAACCGCGCCGTCCGCGCCCTCCGGCCGGCGCCCGCTCCCCGCCCCGCGACCCCGGCGCTCACGCCCCCGGCAGCGGGAGCACGCAGGACGGCGTGCCGCTCGCGAAGACCGCCTCGGCCTCCTGCGGCACCCCGTCCGCCATCGGCAGCACGGCGACGCCGCCGGAGTTCTGGTTGGCCACGTACATCCGGTCGCGCGCGACGGCGAAGTGGCGCGGCCAGGCGCCCCCGCAGGGCACTTCGGCGACCCTCTCCAGACCGGGCGCGGACAGCACCGCGATCGTGTCCGGCCCCCGGTTGGCGACGTAGACGAACCGCCCGGACACCTCCAGGTGGGAGGGGTGGTTCTCGGCCCCGGTGCCGCTGGCCGCCGTGACCGCGGTCTCCCGCCAGTCGGAGTCGTAGGCGCGGACCGTGCCGTCCAGCTCCCCGGCCACGTACCAGCGGTCCCCGGCCCGGGACATGTGCCGGGGGCCCATGCCGGCCGCGAGCCGTACCGGGCCGGCGGGGTGCGGGGCGACCTCGCGGCCGTCCTCGACCGTGAAGCGGCGGACCTCGTCGGCGCCCAGGTCGGTCACGTACAGCACGCCGTCGGGACCGAAGGTCGCCTGGTGGGCGTGGGCACCCTCCCGGTAGGGGAAGACCTGCGCGGTGGTGAGCAGCCCCGCCTCGTCGATGCCGTGGACGCTCACCGTGCCGTCGCCGTAGTTGGCCACCGCCAGCAGCGTGCCCTCCGGGTTCACCGCCAGATGGCAGGGGAACGACCCCTCGCTGGAGCGGCCGCCGAGCGGCGCCAGCGCGCCGTCCGCACCCCGGGCGAAGACCTCCACGGTGCCCTGCTCGGCCTCGCCCACCGCGTAGAGCACGGGGAGGCGGGGGTGGACCGCGAGGAAGGACGGCCCCGGGGCCGCCGTCGCGCCCCGCCCGGTCAGGCCGTCCAGCTCCACCAGGACGATCCCGGCGCCCGACCCGCCGGTGTCCGGGGTGTATCCGCCGACATATGCGATCTCCGCCATGACTCTCCCGCCGTCGTCAACTCTTGACCGGTCCGTGACCTTAGCGCAGTCATCCCGCGGCGGGTCCCACCGGTCAGCCCGCGGCGCCGGCCTTCAGCCGCCCGGCGATGTCCACCACCCGCCGGGCCATGTGATCCAGGGCCGTGTACTGCACGTCGGTCAGCGGGTCGCTGTTGGTGCCGCCGGTGACGTGGGAGACGCCGTAGGGGTTGCCGTCGGCGAACTTCGACGGGTCGGTGTAGCCGGGCGCCACCACCAGCCCCCCGAAGTGGTAGATGGTGTTGTAGAGGGCCAGCAGGGTGGACTCCTGGCCGCCGTGCGCGGTCATGGTCGCGGTGAACCCGGCGTAGACCTTGTCGGCCAGCATCCCCTGCGACCACTGGGGGCCGAGGGTGTCGATGAACTGCTTGAGCTGGCTGGAGATGTTGCCGTAGCGGGTCGGCGTGCCCAGCAGCACCGCGTCGGCCTCCACGATGTCGTCGGGCACGGCCTTCGGCTCGTTCTTGGTGTCGTCGAAGTGCTGGCTCCACGCCGCGTTGGAGGCGATCGCCTCCTCCGGGGCCAGCTCGGGCACCTGCCGGAGCCGGACCCGCGCGCCCGCCGCCTCCGCGGCGCTCGCCAGCCGCTTGGCCATCGCGTGGACGGTTCCGGTCGAGGAGTAGTAGATGACGGAGACTCTCACATCGGTCACGGGTCTGCTCCCTGTCAGGCGGACGGGCCGCGGAGAAGCGCGGGCAGGCGCGGGCAGGCGCGGAGAGGGGGCGGGCGGCGGCCCGGGCGGCCCTCGCCCCGCCTCGGCACCTACCCGCGGCCGGTGACCGGTGACCCCGCCCGGTCCGGATCCGGACGCGCCGCAGACCGATTCCCGGACGGGGATCTCCCCGGACGCCGCTTCGAGCCGGTCCGGGAGGATCCGGGCGGCGGCCGCACCGGGGGCGCTCAGCCGCGGAACGGGCCGGCGACCTCGTAGGTGACACCGTCGGTGCCGGCGGAGTCGCCCCGGGCGCCGCGCTGGGAGGAGAAGTACAGCCGGCGGCCGTCCGGGGAGAAGGCCGGGCCGGTGATCTCCGATTCAGGGTGGCCCTCGACCCGCAGGAACGGTGAGATCCGCCGGTCCGGAGTGATCAGGTTGATCTCCATGTTCCCCCCGTCCTCGGCCACGTAGAGGTCTCCGGCGGGGGTTCCGGTGATGTTGTCCACCCCGGTCAGCGGGGAGGCGGCGTCGTAGGCGACTCCCAGGCGCCCGTTCTCCGCGTCGTAGGCCCACACCCGGTTGTCGCCCTTGGTGGTGAAGAAGCAGACCCCGCCGTCGTAGTGGCAGCCCTCGCCTCCGGAGAAGTGCCGGGCGGCGCCCACCTGGTGCCGGGTCGCCTTCAGCGGCGCGGCGGGGTTGGGCACCCGCTTCCAGGTCACCGGCCCGGTGGTCGCGTCCCGGCCGTCCCCGCAGAGCACCTCCAGCCGCCCGGACGTCAGGTCGCCCCACACGTCCGGCCGGAACCGGTAGAAGCAGCCGTCCGGCTCGTCCTCGGTGAGGTAGACCACCTGCCGGTCGGGGTCGCAGGCGGCGGCCTCGTGCTTGAACCGGCCCATGGCCAGGCGCGGCATGGCGGCGCGCCGGCCGTAGGGGTCGCACTCGAACACGCGCCCCCGCGACGTCTCCTCGCACGACAGCCAGGTGTTCCAGGGCGTGCACCCGCCCGCGCAGTTGAGGTCGGTCCCCGAGAGGATCCGGTAGGCGCCGACGACCTGGCCGCCGGCCGCGAACCTGATCGCCGAGGCCCCGCCGAGCAGCGGGATCTCGGAGTTGGACACGTAGATCCAGCCGGTGCCGTCGGGGAAGCACGCCCCGCCGTCGGGCGCCGCGTGCCAGAGCGTGCCGCCGATCCTGCGGCCGGTGCGGGCGACGATCCTGCCGGTGAACCCGCCGGGCAGCGCGAGGCCGTTCGCGTCGGGGGCGCGGAGCGGCCCGTAGGGGCCCGGCCCCCGCGCGGACGCGCACGCGGCCCCCTGCCAGAGGGATCCCGTCAGCGCCGCACCTGCGGTCAGTCCTCCGGTGCGCAACAACGTACGGCGGAGCATGGCGCCTCCTCGCTGCCTTCACGGTACGCGGCCAGTCGACCGGATCCGGATGAACACGGTCACCCTCTCGATTGAAACTCTGCGGAAACCCCGAAGGCGCGTGTTTCCGCCGATCCGCTCTCACGCCCGTCCGGCCGCGCCCCCTGCGGCGGGCCGCGGCATGCGAAGGCGCCCCGGCCTCGGGCCGGGGCGCCGCCTTCG
>NZ_CDRNDK010000234.1:0-9760 GCF_977012225.1 Planomonospora algeriensis
GCGGCGCTGGCCCCCCACCCGGACGACGCTCCCGCCTGCACTACGTCTCCGTCGTCGTGGGGCCCGGCGGGGTGACCGTCGGGTGGGTGGGCGACAGCCGGGCGTACTGGCTCCGTGCCGAGCCGTCCGCCTCCGGCGCCCGCGACGCCCCCGGCTCTCCCGACCGGTCCGTGCCCACGCGGCCCGTGCCGCCCGCCGGCCCCGCCGTACCGGAGGACCGCCTGCCGCTCACCGGCTCCGCGCTGCTCACCGAGGACGACACCGCCGCTCCCGGCCTGCTGTCGGCCTGGCTGGGAGCGGACGCGGGCGAGGTCACCGCCCGCGTGCGCACGTTCGCCCCGCAGGGCTCCGGCGTGGTCGTGGTGTGCAGCGACGGCCTCTGGGGCTACCTGCGCCAGGCCTCCGCCCTGGCCCCCTTCACCGCCGGCGCCACCCCGCTGGGGGCCGCCCGCGCCCTGGTGCGGCACGCGCTCGCGGCGGGCGGCCGCGACAACGTCACCGTCCTGGTGATCCCCTTCGATCCGCCGGCGGCGCTCGCCGGCACGCATCGGCATAGGAGACACGCTTGAGCGACCAGCCCCTGTTCACGTTGAGCATCGACCAGAACGAGCACCTTCCCGCGGGCGGCCAGGAGATCCACGCGATCCTCACCGTCGAGGCCTCCGGCCCCGCCGTGCAGCCGGCCGGGAACGTCGAGGCGGCCGAAGTGATCATCGTCGACGCCTCCGGATCGATGGGCGGAGCGAAGATCGCCGAGGCCCGCCGCGCCGCGCAGGTCGCGGTGGAGACGCTCCGCGACGGCGTGCACTTCGCCGTCGTCGCCGGGACCCACGAGGCGACCAAGATCTATCCCGGCGGCCGGGCCGGGCTGGTGCGGGCGGACGCGAAGACGAAGGCCCAGGCCGCCGGCGCCCTGCGCGGGCTGGACGCCGGCGGCGGCACGTCGATCGGCGCCTGGCTGCGGCTCGCCGCCGAACTGCTGCAGGACCACCCCCGGGCGGTACGGCACGCCATCCTGCTGACCGACGGCCAGAACAACGAGGACGAGCGGACGTTCGCCGCCGCCCTGGCGCACTGCGCGGGCAGGTTCGTCTGCGACTGCCGGGGCGTCGGCACCGACTGGAAACCGGCGGAGCTGCGCCGGGTCGCCGAGGCGCTGCTGGGCGGCTCCGGTTTCATCCGCGACCCCGGGGACCTGGCCGACGACTTCCGGGAGATGGTCGAGACCACGATGGGCAAGGCCGTGGCCGAGGTCGCGCTGCGGATCTGGACCCCGCAGCACGGCCGGGTGAAGTACCTCAAGCAGGTGTCCCCGGCCTTGGCGGACCTGACCGGCCTGCGGGCGGACGTCGACGCGCTCACCGGCGACTACCCGACCGGCGCCTGGGGCACGGAGACCCGCGAGTACCACCTGTGCGTCGAGGTCCCCCCGGGCGCGGTCGGCCAGGAGGTCCGCGGCGCCTGGGTCCGGCTGGTGGCGCCGGACGCCGGGTCGGGCGGATCGGGCGGATCGGGCGGCGTCCTGGCCCGCGGCAACGTCCTGGCCCGGTGGACCGACGACCTGGCGCTGTCCACCCGGGTCAGCCCGGGGGTCGCCCACTACACCGGGCAGGCGGAGCTGTTCGAGCTCATCCAGGAAGGGCTGGGCGCGCGCGCCGCGGGCGACCTGGAGACCGCGACCGCCCGCCTCGGCCGGGCCAGGGAGCTGGCCGAGACGTCCGGCAACGAGGACACCGCCAAGCTGCTCGCCAAGGTCGTCGAGGTGGACCCGGGGACCGGCACCGCCCGGCTCCGCCGCGCCGTCGACCGGGCGGACGAGATCGCACTGGACACCGGCTCGTCCGGACCGCCCGGATCAAGAGGGAATCCGGTCCCGGCGGCCGGGACACCGGGAACTGAGGGGAGGAACCCATGGCAGGCTGCCCCCATGGGCACGACCCCGGTGAGGCCGGGCTCGCCGACGGATACTGCGATGTCTGCGGGAGCAGGCTGACCGGCGTCCCCGGTGCGGCCCCCTCTCCCCCGTCCCCGTCCTCTCCGCTCTCCTCGTTCTCCCCGTCGTCTCCGGCCGCCGCCGGATCGCCCGGCGGGTGCGCCGCCTGCGGGGCACCGGTCAGCGGACGGTTCTGCGAGGACTGCGGCCACGACCAGAGCGCGGCGGCGCGGCGGGCGGTCGCGGCGGAGTGGCGGGCGACCGTCGAGGCCGACCGCGTGCACTACGACGAGATGATCACGCAGGGCGGTCCGGACGCCGCCCGGGTGCTGTTCCCGCCGTACTGCCCCCGGCGCGATGTCCCGCTGGCCGGAGACGAGATCCGCATCGGCAGGGTCAGCCGTTCCCGGGCGCTCGTCCCCGAGATCGACCTGAGCGGGCCGCCCGAGGACCCCGGCGTCTCCCACCTGCACGCGGTCCTGCTCTCCGGGCCGGGGGGCACCTGGACCCTCGTCGATCCCGGCTCCGCCAACGGCACCATCGTCAACGGCCTGCCGGTCGAGGCCAACCGGCCCGTGCCCGTGGGCGACGGGGCCCGGATCCATCTCGGCGCGTGGACCCTCATCACCCTCTGGCGTGGGAGGAACCCGTGACGCTCACCCCGGCCCGTCCCGCCTCACCGGCCCCGGCGGCTCCCGCGCCGCCGGCCCCCTCCGGAACCCCGGGGGGCGGGGTCCCGGCCGCCCCGGGGCCTGCGGGCCGCGTCCTCCTCCCCCGGAGCGTCCCCGGCCGGATCCGCCTGATCACGACCGTCTGCGTGCTGGCCCTCGCCGTACTGTTCGGCACCTTGTTCACCGCCGCCCGGAGCGTCCGGGACGGCCTGGACGTCATCGGCCACGACGCCGGACCGCAGGTCGTGGCCACCGCCGACCTGTACTTCGCGCTCAGCGACATGGACGCCCAGGTCGCCAACGTGCTGCTGATCGGCGGCGAGCACCGGCTGGGCAAGGGGCGCGCCCGCGCGCTGGAGGTCTACGAACGGCGCAGGAGCGACGCCGGGCGGGCGGTGCTGCAGGCCTCCGCGCTGGCCGGTGACGACCCGGCCGAGCGGCGGACCGTCCAGGCCGTGCTGGACGGCCTGGGCCGCTACGAACGGCTGGCCGCGCGGGCCCTGCTCCTCGACGAGCAGGCCGCGCACGCGGCGGGCCCGCCGCCCCGGCCCGTCCTGGAGGTCTACCGCCGGGCGACCGACCTGATGCGCCTGGAACTGCTGCCCATGGCCTACAACCTCACCCTGGAGAGCGGGACCGTGGTGCGCCGCGCCCACCAGGAGCGGACCCTGGCCGTGCGGGCGGGGCAGGTGCTGACCGGGATCGCCGGGGCCGCGGCCCTCGGCTGCCTGGTCTGGCTCCAGGTGTTCCTGGCGCGCCGGTTCCGCCGGGTGTTCAATCCCGCCCTGCTGATGGCGACGGCGATCGCCGGGATGTACACGCTGACGGGCGTCACGGTCCTCGGGCAGGAGGCCGGCGTCCTGCGGGCCGCCAAACGCGACGGGTTCGACTCCGTCCTCACCCTGCCGGCCCGGGCCGTCGGCAGCAGCATGCACGGTGACCAGAGCCGCTGGCTGCTCGACCCCGAACGGGCCGACACCTACGAGCAGACCTACCTCGACAAGTCGCAGGCGGTGCTCTACACGCCGGGCGGGGACCTCGCCGCCTACCAGCGGGCGGTGAAGGCGGCGGTGGACGGGGACCGGACCGCCTTCCTCGGGCTGGTCGGCCAGGAGGCGGCCCGCACGAGCCTGCCCGGCAGCGGGCCCGCGGTCGCCGGTGTGCTGGCGCGGTACCGGGACCTCCAGCAGGCGGACCGTGCGATGCGGGAGGCGGAGCCGCGCCGGGCCGTCGAGCAGCGGATGGGGCGGCTGGAGACCGCGTTCGGGGAGTACGACGCCGCGCTGCTGAGGCTCGCCGAGCTGCACCGCGGCGCGTTCGACCGGCAGATACGCGACGGCGAGGAGCGGATCGGCGAGCTGTGGTTCCTCCTGCCGGTCGCCATGGCCTCCACCGCCGTGATGATCCTCGTCGGGGTCCGGCCCCGGCTGTCGGAGTACCGATGACGGGAGAGGAAGCATGCGATCCCTGACCGCCCGCACCGTGGCGGCTTCTTCCGGCGCGCCGCCGGACCCCCTCACCACGGGGCCCGGCGGGCGCACCGGACCGCCCTGCGCCGGAGCATCCCGGCCGCGGCGGTGCTGCTGGCTCTCCTGCCCGCGGCGGCCTGCGGGACCGGCGGCCCCCCGTCGATCCTCGATCGGGAGACCCTGGTGATCGGGGTCAAGCCCGACCAGCCGGGCCTGGGCGTGAAGGTCGCCGAAGGCCGGTACGAGGGCTTCGACGTCGACGTCGCCACCGAGGTGGCCCGGCGGATCGGCGTGCCCGACGTCAGGTTCGTCACCGCACTGTCGTCCACCCGACAGCACCTCATCGAAGAGGGAACGGTCGACCTGGTCGTCGCGACCTACTCCATCACCCCGGAGAACCGGAGCAAGGTCACCTTCGCCGGGCCGTACTACGTCGCCCACCAGGACACCCTCGTCCGTGCCGGCGACCGGGCCGTCGAGAACGTGCGGGACCTGAAGGGCCGCCGCCTCTGCAAGGCAGCGGGATCGAACTCCTGGCGCCGGGTCGCCGAGGAGCGGCGGATCCCGGTCGAGCTGGTCCCGGCCTCCTCCTACGGCGACTGCCTGGCCAAACTGCGCTCCGGCGCGGTGGACGCCGTCTCCACCGACGACCTGATCCTGGCCGGTTTCGCCGCGCGCGACGGCTCAGCGCTCAGGATCGTCAACGCCCCGTTCACCGACGAGCGGCTGGGCATCGGGATGCGCAAGGGCGACCTCGACGGCTGCGAGGCCGTCAACCGCGCCATCACCGCCATGTACCAGGACGGCACCGCCGAGCGGCTGCTGCGCAAGTGGTTCGGCAGGTCGGGGCTGGCCCTCACCCTCACCGTCCCCCAGTTCGAGGGGTGCGCCTGATCGCGTGCCCGGCCGTATCGAGCCCGTGGCGTTCGAGGGGTGCGCCCGATCGCGTGCCCGGCCGTATCGAGCCCGTGGCGGAGGCGGGTCCGCGACCCGCCCCTCGACGGAGGCCGGCACGCGCTGCCGGGCGTCGGCTCAGGACTCCACCGGCGTCGGACTCCACCGGCGTCGGACTCCACCGGCGTCAGGAGTAGGAGGCGACCATGCCGGCGACCACGCCTGCCGTGCCGAGCGCGGTGATCACGAAACCGATGGCCACCGCGCCGCGCCGGCCCCGCCGCACGCCCAGGAAGTACATGATCACGTAGGGCAGGAAGCCGAGCCCGCCGACGCCGAGGAAGGGCATGGTGAGGGCGGCGACGACACCGGCCGTACCCGCCTTCACGGCGCGGTCCCCCTCCGGGGTCAGCTGGGCGCGGGTGACGTCGCCCGCCTCGGAGTCCGGGGAGGCGTCCACCGGGACCGGGGCGCCTCCGTCGTCAGGGGTGAAGCTGCCCTTGCAGTCGTAGCGGCCCTGCCCCAGCGCCTCGCACGAGACCACGGTGAGCGTGCCCGGCGTGCCGGTCTTCCCGGCCGCGAGCTTGATCCCGTCCACCGACAGCAGGATCGGCACCAGGCAGACGAGCAACCAGCACCCGACGAGCAGCACCTGGACCGCACGCCCGGGAAGGTTTCCGGGGCTCGGCTTCGGTCCGGGCTGGATTGCGCTGATGATGTCGTCGAACGAGTCACTCATGGACATATGGTGCACTACGCCACTTGCAACCCGCCTGTTCGCGACTTGCAGGACCCTCGGATCGTCCGGGGTCCCACCTGCCGGGCCCCGGGGGCGATCCTCCTCCGTTCACGGCCGCGCGGGACCCGGGAACGTCCGGGGCCTCGCCTCGGGGCCTCAGCTCAGAGCCTCGGAGCCCTCGAGGCCGGCCCTCCCGTGTTCACGCCTTGCGGCGGGCCTCCGCCTCGGCCGCGTCCATCGCCGCCGCCTCCTCCGGGGTCGGCGCGGTGCCGCCCAGATGGCGGGGCTGCCACCACACACCCTGCGGGATCTCCGGATAGCTCCGCTGAGACCGATCCAGCAGTTCCTCCAGCTGCTTGCGCAGGCCGGCGGTGACGGCGTCGTAATCGTCGCCGCGCTTGGGGTACATCGGCTCGCCGACCGTGATGCTGATCGGCACGTGCCGCTGGGTCAGCCTCCTCGGGCGGCCCTTGGTCCACAGCCGCTGGGTGCCCCAGAGCGAGATCGGGATCATCGGCACGTCCGCGGCGACGGCCATCCGGACCGCGCCGTTCTTGATGTCCTTGATGGTGAAGGACCGGCTGATCGTCGCCTCGGCGAAGACGCCGACGACCTCCCCCGCCTTCAGCGCCTTCAGCGCCGCGCCGAACGCCGACGCCCCCGCCGCCCGGTCCACCGGGATGTGGTGCATGCCGCGCATCAGCGGGCCGGAGATCCTGTGGTCGAAGACCTCCTTCTTGGCCATGAAGCGCACCAGGCGCCCGGCGGGGTTGGCGGCGAGCCCGGCGAAGATGAAGTCGAGATAGCTGATGTGGTTGCTGACCAGCACCGCGCCGCCGCTCCGGGGGATCCGGTCGGCGCCGTCGATGCGGATCTTCATGTCCAGCAGCCGGAACATGGTCTTCGCCGCCGCGATGACCGGGGGATACACGATCTCAGCCATGGCTGAACCGTACCTCAGGAGGCCGGTCGTCCCGCCTCTTTACACTGTAGATTCGTTTGTCGCGGCGCGGAGCCGTACCGGGCCCGGCCACCGGGCGACCACCAGTTCGCCCGGCCCGCCAGGCACATGACGGCCGGCACCAGCAGGGCGCGGATCAGCGTGCAGTCCAGCAGTACGGCCAGCGCCAGCCCCACCCCGACCATCTTGAGCAGGACGAGGCTGGAGGTCGCCAGTGAGGCCATCACCACGGCGAAGATCACGGCGGCGGAGGTGAACAGGCGGCCGGTGCGCTCCATCCCCGCCGCCACCGCCGCGCGGGTGTCCCCCGTGCGCCGGTACTCCTCGGTGATTCTGGACAGCAGGAAGATCTCGTAGTCCATGGACAGCCCGAAGGCGATGCAGAACATGAGCGCCGGAACCAGGACGTCGAGCGTGCCCGTCACCGAGAAGCTCCCGACCAGCTCGCGCAGGTGGCCCTCCTGGAAGACGTGGACCAGCACGCCGAACGTCGCCCCCAGGCTGAGGGCGTTCATCACCAGGGCCTTGACCGCCAGCACCACGCTGCGGGTCATCGCCGTGATCAGCGCGAAGGTCGCCAGCACGACCAGGGCCAGGCCCTGCGGCAGGGCGTCGGCGACGGCCCCGCGGATGTCCGCCAGCTGCGCCCCGGGCCCGCCCACCACGGCCGGACCGGGAGCGGGGACCGAGCGCACCGCGCGGGCGAGTTCGCCGTTCTCCACCGAGTAGGGCTCGTGGTCGGTGGCGACCGCCAGCCACGTCCCGGCGGGCGAGGTGAAGCGCCGGGCCGAGCCGGAGGGCGGGCCGGAGCGCCCGCCGTCGCGGTAGGAGCCGGTGGCGGTGCTCACCCGCGCCACGCCCTCCAGCGCCGACACGCGCCGGGCGTAGGCGTCCAGCCGGGCTCCGGCGCCCGGCCGGGACGGCCCGAACCCGGGCAGCACCACCGTGGTCGCCGAGATGCCGTCGCGGGCGTCGAAGTCGCGCCGCAGGTCCTCCGACGCACGCGCGGCGGGCGCCTCGGGCGGCAGCAGCCGGTCGTCGAAGACGCCGAAGCGGGCGCCGAGGAAAGGTGACGCGACGGCGGCCAGCAGCGCAACGGTGGGCACCGCGACGGCCAGGGGCCGGCGCATCACCGCCTCGGCCAGCCGGAACCATCGCCCCCGCGACCCCGGCGCCGCCCGGCCGGGTGCGGCCCGCCACGGTCCGGGGACGGCCAGGCCGTCGATGCGCGTCCCGAGCACGGCCAGCAGCGCCGGCAGCACCACGAGGCTCCCGACGGCGGCCAGCAGCGTCACCGCGATGCCGCCGAAGGCGACCGAGCGGAACATGGTGAACGGGAAGAGCAGCAGCGCGGTCAGGCAGGACGAGACCGTGACCGCGGAGAAGGCCATGGCCCGGCCGGTGGTGCGCAGGGTGACGTGGATCGCGGAGGCGGCGTCGCGGCCGCCCGCCAGCTCCTCCCGGAACCGGGTGACGATGAACAGGCTGAAGTCCACCGCCAGCGCGAACCCCAGGGCGCTGGCGATGCTCATCGCGAAGGCGGAGACCTCGGTCACCTCGGTGAGCAGGCGCAGCACCGCCATGGTCCCGGCCACCGCGAACACTCCGACGAGGACCGGCAGCACCGCGGCGGTGAGACTGCCGAACACCAGCAGGAGGATGACGAGGGTCAGCGGAACGGTGATCAGCTCCACCGTGCGCAGATCGTGTTCGCTGCGGCTCTGCGCCTCGGCCTTGACCTGGGCCTCCCCCGTCACGGAGAGGGTCAGCGGCCCGTGCGCGCCGGTCAGGCCGGGCGCCAGGCGGGCGGCGGTGGCGGCTCGGCGCATGTCGTCGCCGTGCAGGCGGGCCACGATGAGCGCGGCCCGCCCGTCCCGGCTGCGCAGACCGGGAGAGCGCGCGTCCCAGTAGGAGGTGACCCGGGCGACACCGGGGTCGCGGGCGAGCCGTGTCGCCGCCTCCGCTCCCGCCCGTGCGATCCGCGCGCCGTCCACCGGCTGCGCGCTGCGGGCGATCACCACGAGATGGGGATCGCCTCCGGCGAATCCCGCCTCCAGCAGTTCCGCGGCACGCTCGGATTCGGCGCCGGCGACCGTCGCCCCGCCGAAGGTCAGCCGGTCGTGAACGCCGTGACCGATGAGGACGGACACCGCGAGGCCGAGGGCGGCGAGCCACAGGACCAGGCGGCGGCGCCGCACGTGGAGGCCCGGGGGCGGCGGCACCGCCGGACCCGCGGCCCCGCCCGCGGGCGGCTCCACCGCGGCTTCCAGAGGGTGGTGCAGCACCCCGTCCTCCTTCGCGGCGGCACACCCGCCATATCGTCACTCTGAGTATTTGTTTATTACTCTGAGTGAAGATAGCGGTGATCGCGTTCACGGCGGGTGAGGCGAAGCGGAAACGCGTCCGGGTCGGCGCCGCACCGGCGCGGCACGCCCTCCCTCCTCGGCCCCGCGCGCGGATCCGAAGGCTCGCACGGTGGATCCGAGGGCTCGCGCGGTGGATCCGAGGGCTCGCACGGTGGATCCGAGGGCTCGCACGGTGGATCCGAGGGCTCGCGCGGCGGGGCGTGAGGCCCTCAAGAGAGCACGTCGACGCCCTCCAGGACGCCGAGGGCGTCGGGCACCAGTACGGCCACCGAGTAGTAGGCGGTCACCAGGTAGGAGATGATCGCGTGCTCGTCGATGCCCATGAACCGCACCGACAGCCCGGGCTCGCGCTCGCCCGCCAGCCCGGTACGGCGCAGCCCCACGACCCCCTGCTTCTCGGTCCCGGTGCGCATCACCATGATCGAGCTGAGTCCTCCGCTGATCGGGATCTTGTCGCAGGGCAGGATCGGCACCCCTCTCCAGGCCATGACCCTGGCCCCGTCGACCTCGGTGGTGGCCGGGTACAGGCCTCGCCGGTTGCACTGCCGGCCGAAGGCGGCGATGGCCCGGGGGTGGGCCAGGAAGCAGTGGGAGCTGCGGCGCCGGCACAGCAGGTCGTCGAGGTCGTCGGGGGTGGGCGGGCCGGAGCGGGTGCGCAGGCGCTGCCGGGGATCGGCGTTGTGCAGCAGCCCGAACTCGCGGTTGTTGACCAGCTCGTGCTCCTGCC
>NZ_CDRNDK010000235.1:0-9755 GCF_977012225.1 Planomonospora algeriensis
GGAGCAGGAGCAGGAGCAGGAGCAGGAGCAGGAGCAGGAGCAGGAGCAGGAGCAGCCAGAGGATACGAGACCGGGCCTCAGCCGCAAGGAACACGTGCTCGCGCTGCTGCGCGCCGATCCATGCAGGATCTGGCGTGGACGGGAACTCGCCCGCGTGCTGGAGATCGTCAACCTCAACAGCTTCTGCGTGCAGCTGTCGCAGTGGGCGGCCAAAGGACTGATCCTCAAGATTGCTCCCGCTGCTTACGCGCTTCCTCCGGATCAGTTCCCTCGGAACCAGTCTCGACCTGCAGAAACAGCCAAGTCGACAGCAGGGGTCACGGCTTAACTACGCGGCCTTGGTTCAAGAGAAGACGTAGCACTCCACTTCGGCCCTGCGCTGGGTCAACCCGCCCGTCACCCACTGCTCGACGCACCGGCGCTCCCGCTCGCTGAGCGGGAGCCGTCCGCACACGGTGACGCCGGAGTACGTCCGGCAGTCCAGGTCACGGTTCTCCCGCCCCACCCGGTAGTCGCGCCGGACCGCCACGAGACACCTCTCCCGCAGCCCGGCCGTGTCGGCGTACCGGCACTGGCCGGCCAGGATCCGGTGCTGCTCCGCGCTCACCTCGGTCCCGCCCGCGGAGGATCCGTCCGGAGACCCGCCCGGAGTCCGGTCCCTCTCGGCCTCGTCCGGCCTTGTCTCGCCCGGCTTCGTCTCGCCCGGCTTCGTCTCGTCCGGCCGGGCCGGGTTCACCGCCGTCCCCGCCGCAGGGACCGGCGGCGCCTGCGTCGGGGCGCCCTCCGGTCCGGAACCGCAACCGGCGGCCGCCATGGTCAACGCCAGCACGCAGACGAATGCTCTCATATCGTGACCCCCGGCCCAGCGTAACCCGAGCCGGGTCTGATCCCGGAAAACTCCGCGCATCGCTTGGGTAGGCGGACCCCGCCGCGGCTCGGCGGGCCCGCCCGCCAGAGGTCCCGGTCCACCCGCAGGTACGGGAACGGTCCTCCCGCACGTGCGGAAAGAGGCGCAACGGCCTGGCGACGAAGGACTTGCGACCCTCCATCCGGAGGCGGCGGTGCGGTGGAATCGGAGAGGAAGGCAACCCCCCGCGCTCCCGAGGAGAAGACGATGCGCGTCAAGGTCAGTGAGGTCATGACCGGCGAGGTGGTGTCGGTCACCGCCGCGACACCGTTCAAGGACGTCGCCGAGGCGCTCCTCGCCCACGGGGTGAGCGCGGTGCCGGTCGTCGACGCCGAGAACCGCGTCATCGGCGTCGTGTCGGAGGCGGACCTGCTGCTGAAGGAGGAGTTCAAGGAGCAGTACCACCGCGAGGGCTACCGGCCGCCGCTGCGTGTCCGGCTCCGCCGCCGGCTCGGCCGGGTGAGGGGCGCGGCCGGGGGCGTCGGGATCAAGGTGCGGGGCGGCACGGCCGCCGAGCTGATGTCCTCCCCCGCGGTCACCACCAGGCCGCAGACGGCGGTGGTCTACGCGATGCGGCTGATGGACGAACACGGCGTCAGGCGCCTGCCCGTCGTGGACGCGGACGGACGGATCGAGGGCATCGTCAGCCGCCAGGACCTGCTGAAGGTCTTCCTGCGCAGCGACGAGGAGATCGCCCGTGAGATCAGAAGGGACGTCCTGGACCACTCCGTCTGGCTGGACACCTCCGCCGTGGAGGTCACGGTGCAGCGGGGGATCGTGACGCTGAGCGGCCGCATGAGCCGGGCCGGCGCCACGTCGAGCTTCCCCGGTTCGGTGCTCCGGGTCAACGGCGTGGTCGACGTGATCGACGACCTGCAGTGGGACGAGGACGACGTCGCCTGACGGGAGCCGGCGGGGCGGCCTCGCCGCCCGGCAGCCGGTAGCCGGGGGCGTCCAGCCGGAGACTCCCGCGGAGCACGCGGGCGGAGCCGGGCCAGGAAGGGAAAGAGCCCGGATCACAGGTGATCCGGGCTCTCCGCCGGTGCGCCGCCAGGGACTCGAACCCCGGACCCGCTGATTAAGAGTCAGCTGCTCTAACCAACTGAGCTAGCGGCGCTTGACCAGGAAAAGACTACAGGACTCCGCCCGGTGGTCCGTACATCACCTGACATGTACGGCGTGCGGCGCTCCTGGTCCCTCACACTCCCGGCGCTCCTGATCCCTCCACGCTCCCGGCGCTCCGGCGGTCCTCAGGCTCCCTGCGGCTCCGGCGCTCATGGCCAGGCCGGATCGCCCTCCGAGTCGAAGGGGTCGGAGATCACGCCCAGCCGCTCCAGCAGGATCAGGAACGTCGAGGCGTACGGCGAGTCCCGGACGACCGCCGCCGCCCGGTTCCAGTCGACCTGCTCGCGCAGCGCCCGGACCTGCGGAAGCAGGGAGCCGTAGTCGCAGGCGTGCTCCGAGAGCGGCAGCAGCCACGAGATGACCAGGTCGGTCGCCTCCAGGACGGGCACGATCACCGCGGAGGCCTTCAGCGGCTCGGCCCGCTCCAGCAGCGCGGGAGTCACCGCGTTGTCGGCGATCCGGAAGATCAGGTCCACCAACCGGCCCTCGTCATAAGCCTTGACCAGCCAGTCCTCCGGCGGTTTGGCCGTGGTGAAGCCCAGTTCGCTCAGCGCCTCCAGGGCGGTCGGCACGTCCTCCTGCGGGAGGACGAAGTCGACGTCGTGCAGCGAGGGCGCGGCCCCGCGCGCGTAGGCGGCGCATCCGCCGGCGAGTGCGAAGCGGACACCGGCGTCTTTGAGCGCACTGCTCGATCGCTTCAACGTCTCCAGAATGGCGTCGGTGACCTCGTGGCTGTGGCTTCCCATAAACGGGGGCTACCCCCTGGACCGGCCCGTAGTCCCCAGGTATGACCTGGGCAAGCGAGGGTAATGGACTTCGATGATTCAACCTGAAGAAGTCCGTACAGAACCCCCCGCACCAGGTGAGAGTCACAAGGAGCGGGTTGACCGCGAGTTGACCGAGCTGCTCCAGGGTCTGCGCGTCGCGGTCACCGGTGTGCAGGTCCTCTTCGCCTTCCTGCTGACGCTGCCTTTCTCGGCGGGGTTCGAGAAGGTGGACACCCTCGGCCTCTGGCTTTTCTTCATCTCGCTGCTCAGTTCGGCCTTCGCCTCCGTCTGCTTCATCACGCCGGCGGCCCAGCACCGCCTGCTGTTCCGTACGGGACTGAAGGAGAGGATGCTGCACCGCGCCAACGAACTCGGGATCATCGGCGCGATCGCGCTCGCCGTGGCGATGACCAGCGCGGTCGCGCTCGTCACGGAGACGGTGATCCCCGGCTGGCCGGCGGCGGCCCTCGGCGGGGTGGTGGGGCTGCTCAGCACCTGGCTGTGGTTCGTCCAGCCATTGATCGATCTTTACCGGGACAAGGACGTTAAATGACGATTCCTTGGGGCAGTCGCCTTTCATGGTTACCTTGCTCTGGATCATCGCAGTCGTACTGGTCATCTCCGGGATCTATGTGATCCTGGCCCGTCGCGACCTCCTCTGGGGGATCGTGCTCATCGTGCTCGGCTTCCTGGTCGGTCCGGGGGGTGTGAGCATCTTCAACGTCTGACGCGGGCCATGGCCCGCCGATACCACCATCTCGAAGTCCCGTCGGAGAGCTCAGATCACAAGACGTAGCGGGCCGGGTTCCCACCCGGCCCGCTCCCGTTTCCGCCTCCCGGTTTCCGCCTCCCGACGCCGTCCCTGCCGGCCCCGGCTCAGCGGTCCCGGCGGCGCCTCCGGCGGCCGGTCCTCAGCACTGGCCGTCGCCGTCGTGGCAGTAGACCGCGTAGGCCCGGCCCAGCACCGGCAGCGCCACGTTGCGCACCCGGATGCCGCCGGGCGTCATGCCCTTCTCGGTCCCCTTGTGCGCGTGGCCGTGCACGATCAGGTCGGCGCCCTCGGCGTCCGCGGCCTCGGCCAGCAGGTAGCTGCCCAGGAAAGGGTAGATCTCCAGCGGCTCGCCCTCCAGCGTGTCGTTGACCGGCGAGTAGTGCGACAGGACGACGCGCACGTCGGCCTCGGTCTCCTTGAGCGCGCGCCGCCAGCGGTCCGCGATCCGCTTCGTGTGGTTCACGAACGCCTTGATCTCCGGCTCACCGAACTCGCTGGCGCACTTGCCGGCGAACCCGCCGCCGAATCCCTTGCCTCCGATCACGCCGAGCCGTGTCCCGTCGATGTCGAGGACGACCGCGTCGTCGTGGAGGACCATGATCCCGGCGTCGCGCAGCAGAGCCGCGATCTCCGCGGGCCGGTCGGAGTGGTGGTCGTGGTTGCCCAGCACGGCGACCACCGGGATGGGCAGGTCGCGGAACTCGTCCGCCACCACCTGCCCCTCCTCCAGCGTGCCGTGCCGGGTAAGGTCTCCGGCCAGGAGCAACACGTCGGCCTTCTCCTCGATGCCGGCGAGATGCTCACGGTAGCGGCCCCGGACGTCCTCGCCCAGGTGCACGTCACCGACCGCCGCGATGCGCAGCTTGCTCACAGCTTCTCCTCCCCTCCCGGTTCCCGGATGTCCGCCACGGTGAGCTCGTTGCGGACCGCCAGCCCGGGAGCCACCTCCTCCGCCACGCCGGCGATCAGGTCCCGGCGTTCCTCGGAGGTCACCTGGCCGCGCAGGAAGAGCTGCTCTCCCCGCACGTCCACCCGGATGCCGAGTTCGGTGGTGCGTTCGTCCTCCGCCAGCGCCTGTTGCACCCGCGCGGCGACGTACTGCGGAGCCTCCATGATCGAACTCCTTTCGCCCTCAGAACAGATCGCCTTCCCGCGATGCCGGAGGGCAAACGGACGGGGAGATCGTCCGGAGGCCGTACCTGGCCGGTCCCGGGCAGGCGAAGACCCCGGCGCCGCGCCGGGGCCGGGGTCCCGCCGCGGGCACACGGAAGCCCCGGCGCCCTTCTCGGGGCCGGGACCTCGTGCGGGCCGCTGGGCGGTCCTACCTGCCGGTGGCCTGGTGCAGGCTCCGGGAGGCGGAGCGGTCGATCGCCGCCTTGACCATGCCGTAGATCGCGCCCTGCACGGCCGCCGCGGCCAGGATCTCGCCCCAGCCGTACTCCTCGGACGTGGCCTGCGGGGCGTCGTCCTTGCCCGCGGCCAGCTTCCAGACCTGCTTGAAGATGGCTCCGGCGACGAGACCGCCGAGCATTCCGCCTGCGGTCCCCACGCCTCGGGATACGAGAGTGCTCAATGTCCGTCCTCCGTCTCACGTTGCGGGAATCTCACACGACCGGCGGGTCGTCGTAGTGACGCTCCTCGTAGACGCGCCGGTGGGTCACCGGGTCCTCCTCGACGACCACCGTGGTGGGCGCGATGGCCCTGCGGGCGACGTTCATCCGGTAGATGGCGATCAGCAGCCAGACCAGGCCGCCCAGCATCAGGATGACGCCGAGGATGTTGATGTCGAACCCGGCGAGATCGAATTCGACCGCCCATGTGAAGATGGCGCCGAGCATGATGAGGATGATGCCGCCTGCGATGGTCATGGGGTTTCCCTCCTTCGTGCCAACGCCACTCCACCTATCCCCCACACGGATCTCAAACGTTGACCTCGGAGGCCGCCGTGAAATTCAACCGTCCGATCGTCGTGACGGGCCTGATGGGCGCGGGGAAGTCCTCCGTGGCCCGCATCCTGGCCGCGGAGCTGGGACGCGGGCTGCGCGACAGCGATCCCGACCTCTCCTCCCGGTACGGCGGCGCCACGGCGGCCCAGGTCGCCGAGCGGGAGGGCGTGGAGGAGCTGCACCGCCGGGAGGCCGAGCACCTGCGCGAGTCCCTCGCCGAGCAGCCGCCCCCGGTGATCGCCGCGGCCGCGAGCGTGGTGGAGGATCCGGACTGCCGGGCGGCGCTGGCCTCCGCGCTGGTGGTCTGGCTGGACGCCCCGGCGGAGGTCCTCGCCGAGCGCATGCTCTCCAGCGGGCACCGCCCGCACTTCGAGCCCGATCTCGACGTGATGCTCACCAAGCAGCGGGCCCGCAGGGGTCCGCTCTTCGCCGAGGTGGCGGACCTGACCTTCGACGTGTCGGCGGCCGGGCCCGAGGAGGTCGCCTCCTCGGTGCTCGCGTCGCTCACCGGCCGGTGATCCCGTTCCCGCCCCCGCGGAGTCACGGGGAGCGCCGCCCCGGCCCCCGGACGCCCACCCGGGGTCCCGGGCAGTACGGCGTCAGCCGCCGAGCAGCGTCAGCATCCGCTCGATCTGCGCCGTACGGGATGCCTCGATCCGCCCGGCCAGCCCCCTGACCTCGGGATGCAGCCCGGTGGCGGCCTCCGACCTGGCCATCTGCACCGCGTCGTCCTGGTGGGCGATCATCATGTTGAGGAACGTCCGCTCGAAGTCGGCGGGGGCCGCCTCCGCGACCGAGGCGATCTCACGCCCGGCCGTCTCCGGCATCCCGCCGTGCGCGGCGTGCTCGTCGGGCGGGGCGGTCGGCGGCTGGCCCCAGCCGCGCAGCCTGCCCGCCATGGCGGCCGTCTCGGTCTCCTGCGTCGCGGCGATCGCCGCCGCCAGGGTCCCGATCTCCTCGCGGACCTGGCGGCCACGCGCCAGCCGGGCCAGCTCGACGCCCTGGCCGTTGTGGACCACCATCATCTGCAGGAACATCACGTCGGCGGAGTTGAAACCCCGGGCGGCGCCGGTCGCGGCCGCCCGCTCGGCCATCGCCTCCCGGGCCCACCGGCCGCCGGAGACGCCGCAGCCGGCGACGGCCACGAGGGCCGCGACGGCGAGCAGGACCGTCAGGGCACGTCCCGCTCCGCGCTCCGCGCGGGGCCGCGTCGTGATCGTCATGGGGAGCCTCCTAGAGGAGGGCCGGAGTCCGCGCCGGAGAGTGAGGGCTCCCCGGCACGGGCGGGCGGCCCGTCCACGGGTACGGGCCGGAAGCCCGGGGCCGGGCCCGGCCCGGCCCGGCCCGATGGTGCGGGGCCGGACCCGACCGGGTGCCACCGGGTCAGAGGCGCTGCCAGAGGGCCGGGACGTTCGGCGGTTCCCAGCCGGTCAGGGAGGTGTGCGCCTGACGGCACTGGTAGGTCGCCCCGCCGTAGGTCACCCGGGCGCCCACCGCGTAGGCGGTGTTCGGGGCCCAGCTGCCGCCCGGCTGCGAGGTCGGGGTGGACGTCGGGGTGACGGTCGGCGTGGGGGTGGGCGTGACCGTGGGGGTCACGGTCGGGGTGGGCGTCGGCGAGGGGTCGGCGCCGCCGCCGAAGTCGACGTCGCTGCAGGTGTAGAAGGCCTCCTCGCTGCCCACCACCCGCTGCCAGATCGAGTAGATGAGGGCGCGGCCGCTCCGCTGCGGGAGGTTGATCGTCCAGTTGGTGTAGGTGGTGGGGTTCTGGTTGTTGAAGGTCCTGATGTGCTCCAGGTCCGACCAGCGCAGCGGCTGGGTCGGGTTCCAGCCCGGCTTGGTGATGTAGAACTCGAAGTTGCTGTTCGCGTGCGGCGCGGTCGCGTGGTAGGTGATCGTCAGCGGTCCCGGGCTGACCCGCGTGGCGGGCCAGTCGGCGCGGGCGAGGTTCAGCCCGCGGTACTTGTCCCGCCCGGCGCCGCAGAGCTGGCCGTCCGGGATGATCTGGCGGTGCCGTCCGCCGGCGTCGAGCCGGGACACCTCGTGCCAGTCGTAGAACGCCTGGGTCCCGCCCGCCGCGACGGCGGCCTTGCACGCGGCGGACTTGGGGTTGTCCGGGCCCTCGGTCTTGCAGACGTAGGCGCGGCTGGGCGGGTTCGACATGGATCCGTGGGCCTGCGCGGGGGTGGTGGGGATCACGGCCAGCAGGGATCCGAGCATGAGGGCGGCGGCCCCGGTGGCCGCCTTGGGTCGCACGTACACGTGGACGCCTCCTGATTGGGGGGAAATGGAGGTAAGGCATGTCCAACGGCCGACGGATAGCACGTTATTAATAAGAAACCTTACTAAGAATTACCTTCGGAGGCCACCCTCCTCCGGCTCACGGCGAGGACCACCTTGCCCCGCCCGTGGCGCGCCTCGACCTCGCGGTGGGCGTCGGCGGCCCGCTCCAGCGGATAGGTCCGGCGGACGTGCCAGGCCAGCACGCCCCGGACGTGCAGCTCGGCGAGCGTCGCCAGCCGGGAGGCCAGGCGCGTGCCCCGGGTCGTCTGCACCCCCAGCTCGGCGGCCCTGCCGTGCTCGACCAGGGTGACGATCCGGTCGGGCTTCACCAGCCGCAGCGAGACGTCGAGCGCCTCGCCGCCCGCCCCGTCCAGGACCGCGTCCACCCCGCCGGGGGCCGCCGCGCGGACCCGCTCCTCCAGGCCCTCGCCGTACGCCACCGGGACCGCGCCGAGGGAGCGCAGGTAGTCATGGTTCTCCTCGCGCGCGGTGCCGATGACGACGGCGCCGCACGACCGGGCGAGCTGCACCGCCGCGGTGCCGACCGCACCGGCGGCGGCGTGGACCAGGAGCGTGTCACCCTCGCCCGCGCCCAGCTGCTCCAGCGCGATGTGGGCGGTCTGGGTCCCGGCGGTGAAGCCGCCCGCCACCTCCCACGACATGCCCACGGGCTTGGCGGTGACGTTCTCCGCCGGGACCACGACGTACTCGGCGTAGCAGCCCAGCAGGTCGAAGCCGAGCACCTCGTCTCCGATCGAGAACCCGGAGACCCCGGCTCCCACCTGGTCGACCACCCCGGCGAACTCGTTCCCCGGCACCCGGGGCAGGCCGCCGGAGACCCCCGGCGGGGTCCAGCCCTGCCGTACCGCCACGTCGAAGGGCTGCACGCCCGCCGTCCGCACCCGGACCCGCACCTGGCCGCCGCCCGCCTCCGGGGTCTCCGCCTCCATCACCCGCAGCACCTCGGGGCCGCCGAACTCGGAGAACGCCGCCACCTTCATCCCGGACTCCTTCTCATCCCAGGCTCCTTCGCTCGTTCCGTCCGGGAACCAACCCTGCAACCTCGACCTTGATCGAGGTCAATTCCGCACTCCCGCCTCACGGAGAGCGACAGGGAGAATGCGTCAGGTAAGTCCGCTATCCTCCCGCTATGCCGGACGGGGACGATTTCACGACGCGCTACCGACTGCTGCGCCAGCTGGGCAGCGGTGGGATGGGCACCGTGTGGCTGGCCAGGGACGAGATGCTCGACCGCGAGGTGGCGGTCAAGGAGCTGACGCCGCCCCCGGGGATGAACGAGGCCCAGCGCGCCGAGACAGTCGCGCGCGCCGTGCGGGAGGCGCAGGCCACCGCGCAGCTGCGCCACCCGGCGGTCGTCGCCGTGCACGACGTGGCGGTGCACGACGGCAAGCCGTGGATCGTCATGGAGCTGCTGCGCGGCCGTACCCTCGCCGAGTTCGTCGCGGAGCGGGGGCCGCTCCCGCCCGAGCAGGCGGCCGCGCTCGGCGCGCAGCTCCTCGACGGGCTGGACGCCGCGCACGCCCGCGGCATCCAGCACCGCGACGTCAAACCGGGCAACGTCTTCCTGACCGACTCGGGGCGGGTCGTGCTGACCGACTTCGGCATCGCCCGGCTCGCCGGTGACGCGACGCTGACCCAGACGGGCCTGCTCATCGGGTCGCCCGGGTTCATCGCCCCGGAGCGGCTCGACGGCGAGCCCGGCGGGCCCGCCTCGGATCTGTGGTCGCTCGGCGCCACCCTGTACCTCGGAGTCGAGGGCACCCCCGCCATCGAGGGCGAGACCATGGTGCGGCTGAGCGCGACGCTCTCCGGCCGGATCAGGCCGGCGCAGCGGGCCGGCGCGCTCGGCCCGGTCCTGACCGCGATGATGGCGCGCATCCCGCGCAGCGCCCGGACGCGCAGACCCTGCGCGGGCTGCTCGCCCAGGTCGCCGCCGG
>NZ_CDRNDK010000236.1:0-9678 GCF_977012225.1 Planomonospora algeriensis
TGGCCGGGGCGGGCGCGGCCGTCGCGGCCTGGTGATCGCCATGGTCGCGGGCGGCGCCGCGACCCCCCGCATCATCCCGGGCCTGCCCGACCAGGGCATGCTCACCCGCTGGGGGCTGCCGCTGTCCAAGCTGGCGATGGACGTGACGGGCGTGCTGACCGTGGGCGCGCTGCTGGCCGCCGCGATCCTCCTGCCCAGCGACAAGGGCCTGCTCGGCAAGCCCGCCCTCGCCTACGTCAGGGCCGCCTCGTGGCTCGGCCTCGTCTGGGCCGCCGCCGCGGCGGCGACGATGGTCTTCAGCCTGTCCGACGCGCTCGGCATGCCCGTCGCCGACGTGCTCGGCGGCGACGAGCTGACCAGTTACGCCAGCCAGGTCTCCCAGGGCATCGCACTCACCCTGGTCGTGCTCTTCGCGGTGGCCATCGCCCTGTTCGCCCGCGGGGCGATCACCGTCGGATCGGCCGGCGGGCTGCTCGCGCTCGCCCTGGTGACGCTGCTCCCGCCCGCGCTGACCGGCCACTCCGCCTCCTCGCCCAACCACGACCTGGCCACCACCGGCGTCGCCGTGCACCTGGTGGTCCTCGCACTCTGGGTGGGCGGGCTCGGCGTGCTCTGCGCCCACGCGGTGCGCGGGCAGCCGTACCTGGAGGTGGCCGCCGCCCGCTTCTCCACGCTGGCGCTGTGGTGCTTCGCCGGCGTCGGATTGTCGGGCCTGTTCAGCGTGCTGGCCCGGCTCACCTCGGTCTCGGAGCTGTTCACCTCCGCCTACGGCGTGCTGCTGCTGGCCAAGACCGCGGCGTTCGCGCTGCTGGGCGCGGCCGGCTGGTGGCACCGCAGGCGCACCCTGCCGGCTCTGGCCTCGGGCGGGAGCCGTACGTTCGTCCGGTTCGCCACCGGGGAGATCGTGGTGATGTTCGCGGCGGTCGGGCTGGCCGTGGCGCTCTCCCGCACCGCTCCGCCCCCGGCGATCCTCCCGGTCGACCGGGCCTTCGAACTCCTCGGCTACACCATGCCGCCGGAGATCTCCCTGGCGAACCTGGCCTCGCTGTGGTGGTTCGACCTGTTCTCCGGCACCCTGGCCGCCCTGCTCGGCGGGCTCTACCTCGCCGGGGTCGTACGGCTCGCCCGGCGCGGCGACGCCTGGCCCTGGGGCCGCACCGCCGCGTGGTCCATCGGGGTGCTGATCCTGGTCCTCGCCACCCAGAGCGGAGTGGCCCGCTACGCCAAGGTGCTGTTCAGCGTGCACATGGCCGAGCACATGACGCTCTCCATGCTGATCCCGATCTTCCTGGTCCTCGGCGCCCCGGTCACCCTGGCGCTGCGGGCGCTCAAGCCCGCCGCGCGCCGCGGCGACCGGGGGCCCCGCGAGTGGCTGACCACGATCCTGCACAGCAGGTTCGTCCGCTTCGTCGGCCATCCGGCGATCGCGACCGCGATCTTCATCGTCTCCACCTACGCGCTGTACTTCACCCCGCTGTTCGCCGAGGCGATGGAGGAGCACCTCGGGCACATCGCGATGACGGTGCACTTCCTGATCAGCGGCTGCCTGTTCTTCTGGGTGATCATCGGCGTGGACCCGGCGCCGCACAAGCTGCCGCACGTCGCCCGGCTGGTCGTGCTGTTCGTCACGATGCCCTTCCACGCGTTCTTCGGCATCGCGCTGATGAGCATGGGCACCGTGCTGGCCGCCGGCTGGTACGACCAGCTCGGCCGGACCTGGGGCGAGTCCTCGCTCGCCGACCAGCGGACCGGCGGCGCCATCGCCTGGGGCTTCGGCGAGATCCCGACACTGATCGTGCTGCTCGCGCTGGCCTTCCAGTGGTGGCGCGACGACGACCGCAGGGCCCGCCGCGCCGACCGCCGGGCGGACGCCGCCGCGGCCCGCACCGGAGGCAGCGGCGACGCCGAGCTCGACGCCTACAACGATTTTCTGGCAAAGCTCGATAAGCGTGATCGCGGCGAGTAGCCCTGCGGCTACGGCCTTCTATCCCCTCACCGCTGCCTTACGCGCCGCGAGGTAGCCTTTCGATCAGGGGGAATGGGTAGTCATCCCAGCGGGTGCGGCGTCCGACTGTCGCGCACCACGTTCATTCACGTGCCCGGTCGGGGGACCGGCGGTAGCCGTGCGCGTCAGGAGGAGTTGGCGTATGTCCGAGGAGCTTCGCATGCGCGAGGGACGGAGCCTCGCCCAGACGATGGAGGAGCGTCTCGCCGACTGGTCGGCGCGTACGGGGATCACCGTGGAGATCTGGGCGCTCCCCTCCCGCGACGCCTCCCATCTGGTCGTCCGGGCCGTCCTGGCCGCGCTGGCCGAGGCGTTGTCGAACGTCGAGCGGCACAGCCTGGCCAAGACCGTCTCGGTCGCGGTGACCCTGGGGGACGGCGGGCTGCGGATGACGGTGAGCGACCACGGGATCGGGTTCGACGGCGCGGCCATCGGACGGGGCATCACCGCCATGCGGACCCATCTGACGGAGGTCGGCGGCGCGCTCACCGTCAACGGGGTGCCCGGCGGCGGCACCACGGTCACCGCGACGGTGCCGCGCGGGCGGGTCTGAGCGGCGTCCGCGGCTGGGGCGCGCGGATCGGCGCGCCCGGACGGCTACGGCAGCGTCAGGATCTCGTGGCCCGTGTCGGTGACGAGGACGGTGTGCTCGAACTGGGCGGTCCGCTTGCGGTCCTTGGTGACGGCGGTCCAGCCGTCGGGCCAGATGTCGTAGTCGATGGTGCCGAGCGTCAGCATGGGCTCGATGGTGAACGTCATGCCGGGCTCCAGGGTGACCGCCAGCGACGGGTCGTCGTAGTGCGGGACGACCAGGCCGGAGTGGAAGGTCGTGCCGATGCCGTGGCCGGTGAAGTCGCGCACGACGCCGTAGCCGAACCGCTTGGCGTAGGCCTCGATGATCCGGCCGACCACGTTGAGCTGGCGGCCCGGCGCGACGGCCTTGATGGCCCGGTTGGTGGCCTCCAGCGTGCGCTCGACCAGCAGGCGCGACTCCTCGTCCACCTCGCCGACCAGGAAGGTGGCGTCGGTGTCGCCGTGCACGCCGCCGATGAAGGCCGTGATGTCGACGTTGACGATGTCGCCGTCGCGCAGCACCGTGTCGTCCGGGATGCCGTGGCAGATGACCTCGTTGATCGAGGTGCACAGCGACTTGGGGTAGCCCCGGTAGCCGAGGGTGCTGGGGTAGGCGCCGTGGTCGAGCAGGAACTCGTGGCCGATGCGGTCGAGCTCGTCGGTGGTCACCCCCGGCGCCACGTGCCGCCCGACCTCCTGGAGCGCCTGGGCGGCGATCCGGCCGGCGACCCGCATCCGCTCGATGATCTCCGGAGTCTTGACGTCGGGTTCACCGGTCTTCGGGGTTTTCTTCCCGACGTACTCCGGCCGCTGGATGTGGGCGGGAACCTTGCGCAGGGGCGAGACCCGCCCGGGCTGGAGCACTGTCGTCATGGTTGCACAGTCTAATTGCCGTTCGCACCGGGCAGGATTGCCGCTATGAGTGATCAGTGGTGGTTCTGCCTGAAGCACATGGCGGTCGAGCCCGAGCAGGGCTGCCCGAACAAGGACCGCATGGGCCCCTACGAGACCCGCCAGGCCGCGGCCGACGCCCTGGCGACCGCGGCCGACCGCAACGAGAGGTGGAAGGACGAGGACGAGGCCTGGGAGAAGGACTGAACGACCGGACGGCGGGGACCGGCCCGCCTCCCCCGAGCGGCCGCCGCCATGAGGACCGCGCGGCCGGGCCGCTCTCCCCGAGCGGTTAGGACCGGTCCCCGACGACCGCGTACGCCCGCACGGGGAAGGTGCCCATGCCCGCGACCATCGGCGGGGCGGCGTGGAGGCGGAACCCCGTGTCGGGCAGCGCGGCCAGGCCGGTCATGTGCTCCACGATCGGGATCCCCGCGCCCAGCAGCAGCGTGTGCGCGGGGCGCTCCCCGCGCGGCGGAGTGTCGTCGATGTTCAGCGAGTCGATCCCGACGAGCGCCGGGCCCCGGTCCGCGAGCCACTTCGCCGCCTCCGGCTCGAGGTAGGGGTGGTCGCGGAGGTAGGCCTCGGTGCCGAAGTGGCGGTCCCAGCCGGTCTGCACGAGCACGGCCTTGCCCCGCACGTCGAGCCCCTCCAGCAGGTCGGCGCCGACCGAGCGCAGGCCCTCGGCCCGCACCACCAGGCCGGGCAGGTCGGCGAGCGCCTCCAGCGGCACCCCCGACAGGTCCGGGCCGTCCGGGTAGCGGTGGTGCGGGGTGTCGAGGTAGGTGCCGGTGTTGGCGACCAGCTCGATGCTGCCGATGTGGAACTCGGTGCCCGGCGCGTAGACCTCGCGGGAGGCCTCCCGGCTCAGGTGCGTGCCGAGCCGGGGGCCGGGGACGCCCGGGTAGGTGACCATGCCCTCGGTGATCCGGTGGCTCAGCTCGACGAGTCGCCTCACGGGGCGCTCACCGCCTTCCTGCGGGACTGGACACCCCGGATGTACCGGGCACGTCGGTGCATGCGAACACGGACGACACATGATTCACAAGTGCGGTGCCGGACGGCAAATCCGCAGGTCGCGGCGGGATCCGAGGCCGGGGCCGGCGGGGTCAGTCGGGGACGTGCGGGCCGCTGAGCCGTTCCAGCAGCCGGGCGAGGCGGGAGCGGAGACCGGCCCGCTGCACGGCGGGGCGGGACTCCTCACCCGCGGCCATGCTCACCAGGTGCTGGGCCCCGTCGAAGGAGAGCGGGGCGCGGGCGGGGACCGCCAGCGCGTCATGGGCCAGGCCCTCCAGCTCGGGGTCGCCGCCGTCCAGGGCGAGGATCGTCGCCCCGGTGCGGCGGGCGTCGCTGACCCGCTCCAGCAGCGGGTCGGGCGCCCGCTCCTCCGCCACCACGAACAGCGTCTCCCCCCGCCGGGCCTTCTCGATCCGCTCCAGGCCGATCCGCAGGTGGGCGGGGGCGTCCGGGGGCGGGGACCAGCGGACCAGCGTCGGGGAGAGCTGGGGCAGGCCGGAGAGCCGGGCCTCGTCGCCGAGGTGCGCGGCCAGGTGCCAGGGCTCCTCGACGGGGGTGCCGACCACCAGCAGGCCGCCGGGAGAGCGCGTCGTGCGCAGGGCGCGTCCCAGCTCGCGGGTGCGCTCCACCCACCCGGTCGACTCCAGGATCTCGCGCAGCAGGGCCACCGATCCACCGTCCATGCGGACAATCGTGCCTCAGGCACCCTGGGGCCGTCCGCGGAACGCGGGCCTGGCATCATCTGGCGTGGAGGCGGGACGGACCCGGGGACGGGCCGGTCACCGCCGGCGGAGCGGACCGCACGCGCCGAGGCCGACGGGCCCGGTCCGCGGCGGCCGAGAGCGACGAGGAGCGACGAGTGAGCACTGACCTTCCGGACGTGAGCGGGCTGTCCATCGGGATCCTGGGCGGCACCGGCGACCAGGGCAAAGGACTGGCCAGGCGGTTCGCCCTCGCCGGGCACACCGTGCTGATCGGGTCGCGCAGCGAGGAGCGGGCCCGGGAGGCGGCGGAGGCCGTCGGCGCGCGGGCGCGCGGGGCGGACAACGCGACCGTGGCCGCCGAGGCCGACATCGTGATCGTGGCGGTGCCGTGGGACGGCCACAAGGCCACCCTGGAGTCGCTCCGCGCCGAGCTGGCCGGGAAGATCGTCGTCGACTGCGTCAACCCGCTGGGCTTCGACAAGCAGGGCGCCCACGCCCTGGCCGTGGAGGAGGGCAGCGCCGCCCAGCAGGCCGCCGCCGTGCTGCCCGACAGCCGCGTGGTCGCGGCCTTTCACCACGTCTCGGCCGTCCTGCTGCTGGACCCCGAGGTCGACGAGGTCGAGCTGGACGTGCTGGTCCTGGGCGACGACCGCGAGGCCACCGACACCGTCCAGGCACTGGCCGGGCGGATCGCCGGCGTCCGCGGCGTGTACGGCGGCCGCCTGCGCAACGCCCACCAGGTGGAGGCGCTGACCGCCAACCTGATCTCGATCAACCGCCGCTACAAGGCCCACGCCGGCCTCCGCCTCACCGACGTCTGACCGGACCGGGCCCGCGGCCGGACCCGGCGCGGATCGTGCCGGGCGCGCCGGTGCCGTACGGCCGCCGCCCGGCGGGTCAGATCCAGCCCGCGTCCTGCGCGATGCGGACGGCGTCGACCTTGTTGCGGGCGCCGGTCTTGCCGACGGCGGCGGTCAGGTAGTTGCGCACGGTCCCGGCGGACAGGTGCAGCCGGGCGGCGATCTCCTCGGCCGGGGCGCCGCGCGCGGCCTCGGCGAGCACCTCCCGCTCCCGGGCGGTGAGCGGGCTGGCGCCGTACTCCATGGCGGCGGTGACCAGCTCCGGGTCGAGCACCCGGAGCCCCTGGGCGGTGCGCCGGATCGCGTCGGCGAGGCGGTCGCCGGGGGCGTCCTTGACCAGGAACGCCTCGATGCCGCCCGCCAGGGCCCGGCGCACCTCGCCGGGCCGGCCCAGCGCGGTGAGGATCAGGACCCGGCAGCCGGCAGCCTCTCCCGCAGTTCCGACGCGGCGGTGATGCCGTCGACCGCGGGCAGGTCGATGTCCAGGACCGCCACGTCCGGCCGGGTCCGCAGGGCCGCCGGGACGATCTCGTCGCCCCGGACGACCTCGGCGACCACCTCGATGTCGGACTCCAGCCGGAGCAGCGCGACGAGGGCCGAGCGGATCATGTGCATGTCCTCGGCGAGGAGCACCCGGATCATGCGGGCACCTCCACCGCGAGCCGGAAGCCGCCGCCGGGGGTCCGCTCGGCGCGCAGGGAGCCGCCCAGGCCGCCCGCCCGTTCCCGCAGCCCGGCCAGCCCGGTGCCGTCGGCCGCCCGCTCCCCCGGCGCGGAACCGCCGGCCGGCCGCTCGGGGGCGCCGTCGTTGACCACCTCCAGCCGCACGTTCCCCGCGGTCCGCGAGGTGCTGATCGAGCAGGTCGTCGCCCGGCTGTGCCGGACGAGGTTGGTGACCCCCTCGCGCACCGCCCAGGCCAGGGCCTCGTCGACCGGCCGGGCCAGGTCCAGGTCGGCGAGGTTGGCCTGGACCTCGATCCCGGAGGCCGCCAGCAGCGCCGTGCCCCGCCGCACCTCTTCGCGCAGGGACATCTCCCGGTAGCCGCGCGCGACCTGCCGTACGTCCTGCGCCGCGTCCCTGGCGACCTGGACCAGGTCGGCGAGCTCGCGGCCGGCCGCGTCGGGGTCGCGCCCGGCGAGCCTGCGGGCCAGGTCGCCCTTGAGCGCGATCGCGGTCAGGCTGCTGCCCAGCCCGTCGTGCAGGTCGCGGGAGATGCGCAGCCGCTCGCGCAGCACCGCCGCCTCCGCCAGCTGGGTCCTGGCCTGCTCCAGTTCCCGGCTCACCACCACCAGCCGGGTCACCCCGTAGATCACGAATCCGGTGACGATGAGGGTGATGACCTGGTAGAAGGCGTGCTGCAGTTGCGCGGGATCCGTGGCGTAGCGCCAGCCCAGGGCGAACTGGGCCGCCGTCATCGGAACCAGGCAGCCCAGGGCCACCGGCGGGCGCAGGCGCAGGAGCACCGAGCCGAGCAGGATGGTCGGCATCCCGGTCCACCAGTAGCCCAGGTACTCGAGGTGGGCGTCGAGGACCGGGATGGGCGCGTAGGCCGCGACCGCCTCCACCGCGAGCAGGACCGTGGGGGCGCCGGGCTCCGCGCCGCGCAGCGCGGAGCGCAGGTGCAGGAAGAACGGCACGAAGAAACCGGGCAGGCAGGTCGCGAGCACCACGAGCCCGGGCATCCCGCCGAGCCGGGCGATCGTGATGACCGGGAAGACCATGAAGCCCACGGAGATCAGCACGACCAGGCCCACGGCCAGGCGCTGGGGGGCGATTCTCATGTCCGAAAACATACGCTTTCGTCAGGACTTATGACCTGCGGGGTTCCCACCGGAACCAGCGGGCGATCGCGAACACCCCGAGCAGCGCCCACCCTGCGAGGGTCAGGAGGGGCGCGGCCGCCGCCTGCAGGTCCCCGGCGAGGGTCCCGTCGGGGGCGTAGGCCGTACGGGCCAGGTCGACCACCGCCCCCGTGGGCAGGAACCCCAGCACCGTGCCGACCCAGCCGGGGAGCATCTCCAGGAGCGGGCCGAAGCCGCCCGCGGCGGCCCCGGCCAGGAAGAAGAACGGCATGGTCATCACACCGGCGACCTCGGTGCGCGGGACGGCGGCGGTGAACGCGGCGCCGAGCAGGCACAGGACGGTGACCCCGGCGACCACGGCCACCAGGTACAGCAGCGGGTCGCGGGGGACCGGCAGGCCTGTCAGCGCGTACAGGGCCGCCGAGACCACGGCGGTCAGCAGCGTGGTCTGCACGACCAGGTTGCCGATCTCACCTCCGAGGATGTGCCGGTCGCTCAGCCCGGTGGCCCGCATCCGCTTGAGCAGGAGCTGGTCGCGGCGGGCGGTGAGGGTCACCGCGATCTGGTTGAACGTCGCGATGACGAGGATCATCGCGAGCACCCCCAGGTGCGCGTCGAGCACGGCCTCCGCGCCGCCCCGGAGCCGGTCCATCAGCAGCGGCATGCCGATGCCGAGCCCCAGGGAGAGGGTCACGGACGTGCTCAGCGCGACCTTGTCGCGCCAGTAGAGCCGGCCGCCGAAGCGGGCCACCACCGCCAGATCACGTGTGGACACGCTCACGCCACCTCCGCCTTCGGGGAAGTCCCCTCGCCCGCGGCGAGGTCCAGGAACAGGTCTTCGAGGTTCGCCGTGCGGACCTCCAGGCCGCGCAGGCGCAGGCCCCGCTCGCCCGCCCAGCCCAGCAGGGTCTGCGCGGCCAGGTCGGGGTCCTCCACGCGGCAGACCGCGGTGCGGCCCTCCACCGAGGCGACCGGGACCGGCAGGTCCTCCGGCGCGACGCCGGCGGGCAGCTCGAAGGCGACCCGGCCCGCCCGGGCGGCCAGCGTCTCGGCCATGCCGCCGGAGGCGACCACCCGGCCCCTATCCATGATCACCATGCTGGCGGCCAGCCGCTGGGCCTCCTCCAGGTAGTGGGTGGTCAGCAGGATCGTGGTGCCCTGTCCGGCGAGGTCCCGGATGACCTCCCAGGTGTTCTGCCGGGCCTCGGGGTCCATCCCGGTGGTCGGCTCGTCGAGGAAGAGCATGTCCGGGCGGCTCAGCACGGCCAGCGCCAGGTCCAGGCGGCGCTTCTCGCCGCCGGAGAGCTGGCGCACCTTCGTGCCCGCCTTGGCGTCCAGCCCGGCCAGGCCGAGCGCCTCGTCGCGCGGCCGGGGCGCGGCGACGAAGTCCCGCCAGGCGTCCACGGTCTGCGCCACGGTCAGGTCCGGGAAGAACCCCGCCTCCTGGAGCATGATCCCGGTGCGCCTGCGCACCCGGACCCGGTCCCGGGCCGGATCCAGCCCGAGGACCCGCACCATCCCGGAGTCGGCCCGCTGGAACCCGGCCAGCACCTCCACCGTCGTGGTCTTGCCCGCGCCGTTCCGCCCGAGCAGGGCGAAGATCTCACCTTCCCCGACGGAGAACGAGACGTCCCTGACCGCCTCGAACCCCCCGTAGCCCTTCACGAGCCCGTCCACCTCGATCGCTGTCATGCCGACGATCCTCCAGGGCGGCACGGGCCGGGAACAGTGAGGAATTCACGACTTGGCGGTCATGACCCGCCGGGCGGGGCGGCGGTGACCGGGGCGGGAGCCGGAACGGCGGCCGGGACGCGGACCGGGGCTCC
>NZ_CDRNDK010000237.1:0-9626 GCF_977012225.1 Planomonospora algeriensis
CCGTCACGCGGGCGGCGCCGTCAGCACGGAGGCGATCCGGGCGGCCGACGCCCTGCCCTGCGCGAACTCGCCGTTGGCCCAGGACAGGACGGACAGCGGAGTGAGCAGGAACTGCGCCAGGCCGACCGCCGTGACCAGCTCGCCGACGCTGATGTCGCCCTGTGCCGCGAGCCGGCCCCCCACCAGCGCCACCACCGCGATGAACCCGCCGGTCAGGGTGAGCATGCCGCCGTCGTGCCAGGCCTGGGCGCGGGCCGCGCGCACCGTGGCGGCCAGTGAGTCGCGGCTGGTACGGCGGTACCGGGCGACCGCGGCGGCCTCACCGCCGATGCCCTTGAGCACCCGCAGCCCGGCGATCAGGTCGGCGGCCACCCCCGAGGCGTGTGCGGCGCGCTCCTGCTCGGCGCCGCTGCGCCGCTCCAGCGGCCTGCCCAGCAGGTGCGCCAGCAGCAGCAGCGGCGGAATCCCCAGCAGGACGAGCAGGCCCAGCGGCACCGAGACGCGCAGCAGCATCACACCGCCGACGACCAGGCCGGACAGCGCCGCGATCCCCACGGCCAGCGCCACGGCCACGGCGCCCACTCGCCGGGCGTCCTGAGTGGCGACCGAGACCAGCTCACCCGGGAGCCGTCCGGTCTCCGCCCCGCCCCGCGGGTCCAGGGCCCGCCCGGTCAGCTCGACGCGCAGCCCGTGCGCCGCCTGTTCGGCGGCTCGTTCGGCGGCGCGGGAGCCGAACCGATAGCTGAAGGAGAGCACGGCGAAGAGCAGGGCCAGCACCGCGACCCAGCGCGCGAGCGCGCCGGCGTCCCCGGAGGAGATCGCCTCGTCGATCACCAGCCCGATCACGACGGGCACCAGCGCCTCACACGCCTGGTGCCCGGCGGCCAGCACGGACCCGGCGGTCACGTGCCTCCGCTGCCCGGTGATCGCGCTCCTCAGGACGTCACGGCCTTCGACGGGCACCGCGGTTCCTCCCGGTCAGTCGCATGGGGTCACACAGCAGGTGGAGCAGGCCTCCCGGCCGGGGAGCCGTACCCACAGGCAGCAGGTGCGCCGTCGCATCGAGGGCGTCTCCACCAGGTCGGCGACCGGCTCCCCGATCGACCGGAGCAGCGTCTCCGCCGCGTCGGCGGGGTCGTCGAGCAGGTCTGCGGCGAGGGTGACGAGCGGGTGGACGATCGCCTCGGCCACCGAGCCCCACAGCCCGCGCCGCCCGGTCCGGGTGAGCGCGTGCAGCGCCTCGATCAACGGCGCGTGCAGGTCGCGCAGGAGGGTGTCGCGGACGATCGCTCCCACTTCCTCGACGGTCCCGGTGACGACCCGCAGCTCGCTCAGCCCGGCCTGGAGGTGGGGTTCGCCGGGCAGCGACCGCAGTGCCGTACCGGCCGCGGTCATCAGCGGGACGTGCCGCGTGGCCGCCCACCCGATGACGACCGGAAGGGTGGTCCAGTAGGACACCCCCTTCCACCACAGGGCGGCGGCGACGTGGGGCGGCGCGTCCCACCTCAGGGAAGTCTCCCGGACCAGCTCGCTCAGCCGCCCGTACGGCGGGGCCGTCAGCTCGATGACGGAGTGCCAGCCGTCCCCCTCGGCGCGGAGTCCGGGGACCAGCCCGAGCGGGAGACCGGCCGTCGCGGCGGCGCGCAGTCGCCCGATCAGCGGTGCCAGCGTCTCCTCGGCGGAGCGCCTGCCGCTGACCGGTGCCGGCCGCGTCGTGTCCACAAACCCTCCGGGATCAGCCTCGATAAGGCCAGGCTAACCTAAATTTCCATCGGTCACGAGTGCCGCGCCCGTTCATAGCTCGCCGGACGGAAGGCGTGCGGGCGTTCCCCTCGGTGACGTGCGTTCCTCCGCCGGCCGGACGCCCCGCTGACGCCCGCCCGGCGGCCGGTCCTCAAACCGCACGCGAACGGAATTCCCGGCTCAGAAGACCGGAGCGGTCCGGTTGTGGCAGACCTCCAAGATCATGGCTTGGATTGTCGGAACCCCACAACCTCAGGCGGAGCCGTGCGGGCCATGCTGATCCCGGCAGCAGCAGTCGTCCTGGTATGGAGGCGGGTCATGAGCGGCGTCGAGCGCATCGGCGACCGGCCCCGGTCGGTGATCGTGGTGGGCGCGGGCATCGTGGGCCTGTCCACCGCGTGGTTCCTGCAAGAACACGGCGTACAGGTCCACGTGGTCGACCGCGGCGGCATAGCGGCCGGAGCGTCCTGGGGCAACGCGGGATGGATCGCGCCGGGACTGACCATCCCGCTGAACGAGCCCTCCGTGCTGCGCTACGGCCTGCGGTCGCTGGCGAACCCCGCCGCGCCGCTGCACATCCCCGCGAGCGTCGATCCGCAGCTGTGGGCCTTCCTGGCCCGCTTCGCCGCCAACTGCCGGTGGTCGTCGTGGGCCCGGGCGGTGCGGGCCAACCTGCCCTTGAACGACGAGTGCATCGAGGCGTTCGAGGCGCTCACGGCCGGCGGCGTGGACGCGCCCCTCGTCCCGGCGCCGATCACCGCGGCGTTCCGGACTCCGCGGCAGGCCCGGGGGCTGCTGCACGAGCTGCGCAGGCTGGCCGAGGCCGGGCAGCAGGTCGACCACACCACCCTGGACGGCGCACGGCTGGCCGAACACGTGCCCCTGGCGTCCGGCGCCCTGACGACGGGCGTGCGCATCGACGGGCAGCGGTACGTCGACCCGGGCGGCTTCGTCCACGCGCTGGGCGAGGCCGTCATGGCCCGCGGCGCCACCGTCTACGCCTTCGAGGTCTCGGAGGTGCGCGGCGGCGGGAGGACCACCGTGCACTCCCCGCACGGCACGGTCCTGTCGGCCGACGCGGTGGTGCTGGCCACCGGCGCGTGGCTGCCGCGGCTGGCCTCCCGCTGGGGGGTGCGCGTCCCGCTGCGGGCCGGGCGCGGCTACTCCTTCACCGTGCCGGTGGACCGTCCCGTGCCCGGCCCGATCTACCTGCCGGACGTGCGGGTGGCGTGCACGCCGTACCGGGGCGCGCTGCGCGTGGCGGGCACCATGGAGTTCCGCGGCCCGGACGCCCCGCTCGTCCCCGCCCGGCTGGAGGCGATCGTCTCCTCCGTCCGCCCGCTGCTGGAGGGCGTGCGCTGGGAGGAGCGCACCGACGAGTGGGTCGGCCCGCGGCCGGTCACCTCCGACGGGCGTCCGCTGATCGGCGCGGTGCGCGAGCCGGGCGTCTACGTGGCCGGCGGGCACGGCATGTGGGGCCTGGCCCACGGCCCGGTCACCGGGCGGCTGCTGGCCGAGCGGATCGTCACCGGCAAGCAGCCCGACGCCCTGCGCGCGTTCGATCCGCTGCGCTGAGGGCCTGCGGTCCGCGGGCGCCGCCCCCGGTCCCCGGGCCGGAGGCGGCCGTCAGAGCGCTCCCACGTACACCCACGCGCCCGCGTGCCGGGTGAAGCGGCTGTGCTCCTCCATCTCCCCCGCCCGGCCGCGCTCGGTGTAGCGGGCGCGGAAGCGGACGGTGCCCTCGGTGTGGAAGGCGCTCCCGCCGGTGACCTCGAGGATCTCCAGCCCCGTCCAGCGCAGTGACCGGTCGAGGTCCACCGCGGGCGGGCGCGTCGACGGGTGCCAGGTGCGCAGGAGGTAGTCCGCGTCGCCGACGCTGAAGGCGCTGAACCGCGAGCGCATGAGCAGTTCGGCGGTGGGCGCGGCGGCCTCCCCCCGGTGCAGCCGCCCGCAGCAGTCCCGGTACGGCGCGGGCAGCCCGCAGGGGCAGGGGGCGGCGGATCCGGGAACGGCCTGGCGGGGCCGCGGGCTGTGTCGGGACATGCCTCTCATTGTGCCGCCCCCCGATCCGCCGTCCGCCCCGATCCGCAGCGGACCGGGTTCACAGTGACGCCTTGTCAGATGTATGACTAGATACGTATATTCAGTCATATATCTGAGAGGTGGTCTCATGACGGCCGAGTCCTCCGATGGCAGGCGGCGGACGCCGGAGCAGCGCCGGGCGCGGGCGGACCGGATCCTGGACGCGGCGGCGGAGCTGGTCGCCCGCTGGGGCTACGACAAGACGACCCTCGACGACGTCTCCCGGCACGCCCACGTCGCCAAGGGCACGATCTACCTGCACTGGAAGAGCCGGGAGGCGCTGTTCACCGCCCTGCTCCGCCGGGAGCGGGTGCTGATGCTGGAGGCCGTACGGCTGCGCACCGCCGACCAGGCGGAGCCGGTGGGCGGCCTGGTCCGGCGGCTGGCGCTGGAGATGCTCCGGCGCCCGCTGCTCAAGGCGCTCCTGCTCGGCGACGGGGACGTGCTCGGCGCCCTGCTGCGGCACAAGCGCACCAGTCCGGAGGCCGCCGAGGCGATGTCCACCGCGTTCGCCGCCTACCTCGGCGTCCTGAGGGAGCACGGGCTCGTCAGATCCGACCTGACCCCCGCCGAGCAGCAGAACGTGGTGGCCACCGCCTTCTACGGGTTCTTCCACGCCCCCGCGCTGCCCGGCCCGTTCCACCTGGACATCGAGCGGCGCGCCGACCTGCTCGCCGAGGCGGTGCAGCGGACCCTGGGGTCCGGGCGCCCCGTCACCCCGGAGAGCGCCGCGCAGGTGGCCGAGGCCACCGCACGCTACCTGGACCGGGCGCTGGAGATCGCCCGGAGAAAACTGGAGGAGAGCCTTTGAACACGCTTCCGCTCGACGGCCCCGGGCGACCTGGCGACCGTGGGCGGCAAGGGCGAATCCCTCTCCCGCCTGGCCCGGGCCGGACTGCCGGTGCCGCCCGGATTCCACGTCACCACCGCGGCCTACCGCGGCTTCGTGGCCCGCCACGGCCTGCGGGACGGGATCCTGGCGGGCGGGGCGGGCGAGATCGCGGCGCTCTTCACCGCCCACGGGATCCCGGAGGAGATCGCCGGTGACATCCGGGACGCCTACCGGAGGCTGTGCGGGGACCGCGGGGACGTCCCGGTCGCGGTCCGGTCGTCGGCGACCGCCGAGGACCTGCCCGGCATGTCCTTCGCCGGCCAGCAGGAGAGCTACCTCAACATCCGCGGCGCCGAGGAGCTGCTGGACGCGGTCAGGCGCTGCTGGGCCTCGCTCTGGACCGATCGGGCCGTCGCCTACCGCGAGCGCCACGGCATCCCGCGCGACCAGGTGGCCCTCGCCGTCGTCGTCCAGGAGCTCGTGCCCGCCGACGCGGCGGGCGTGCTGTTCACCGAGGACCGCGGCCGCCTGACCGTCAACGCGGCCTGGGGCCTGGGCGAGGCGGTCGTCGGCGGCCTGGTCACGCCCGACACGTTCACGATCGACCGCGACCGCCGCACGGTCCTCGCGGAGACGGTCGCGTCCAAGACCGTCATGACCGTGCGCACGCCCGGCGGCACCCGCGAGGAGCCGGTCCCGCCCGGCCTGCGCGACCGCCCGGCCCTGTCCCGGGTGCAGGCCCTGGAACTGGCCGCCCTCGGCCTGCGCATCGAGGAGCTGTACGGCCACCCGGTGGACGTCGAGCCCGCCGCTGCCGATGCCGCGCCGGCGGATCCTCCGGGAGGCGCTGCCGATCGTCCGCGGCCGCCTCGCCCTGCGCGGGTACGCCCGCAGGCTCCCGGAGTTCCTCGCGACGGCGGCCGCACGCGCCGAGGTCCTGCTCGCCGAGATCGCCGCCGCCGAGGACCTGCCCGCGCTCTGGCGGGACCGGGTGGAGCCGTACTTCCGCGAGTGCAGCCGCATGCTGGCCGCCGCGGGCCGCCAGGACGCCGGCGCGCTCGTCTTCCTCCGGGCCAGGTTGGTGCGGCTGGTCGGGGAAGAGGACGCCAACGCGCTGACGTCCGGGATCCGGGTCGGCGGAGGACGCCTGGAGAGCCTCGGACCGCTGCTCGGGCTGGCGCGGCTGGAGCGCGGGGAGATCGACCGGGAGGCCTTCGCCCGGCGGTACGGCCACCGCTGCCCGGACGAGTTCGAGCTCTCGGCCCCCCGGCCCGCGGAGGACCCGGCGTGGGTCGACAGGCTGCTCGCCGCCTCCGAGACCGACCCCGCGGAGCTCCTGGAGCGCCAGGACGAGGTGAGCCGCGCCGCCTGGCGGAGGTTCCGGGAGCGGGATCCGCGGCGGGCCGCGCGGCTGCGCCGGAAGGTCGACCGGTGGGGCGCGATCGTCCAGGCCCGGGAGGAGGCCCGTTCGGAGACGATCCGCTCCTTCTGGGTGCTGCGCGCCTTCGTCCTGCGGGCCGGGGAGCTGACCGGGCACGGCGACGATCTCTTCTTCCTGACGATCGGCGAGATCCTGGACGTGCTGCGCGGCGGGCGGCGGCCGCTCTCCTCGGTCGCGGAGCGGCGGGCGGCCTACGAGCACTACCGGTCGCTGCCGCCGTACCCCGGAGTCATCCGCGGGCGGTTCGACCCGGAGCGGTGGGCCGCCGACCCCGGCCGCCGGAGCGACGTCTTCGACTCCCACGCGCCGATGGCTCCCGCGGCGGAGACCGTCACCGGCTTCCCCGGCGCGGCCGGAGTGGTCGAGGGCACCGCCCGGGTGATCCCCTCCATGGAGGAGGGCCACCGGCTCGGGCAGGGCGAGATCCTGGTGACGACCGTGACCAACGTGGGCTGGACGCCGCTGTTCCCCCGGGCGGCGGCGGTCGTCACCGACGTCGGCGCGCCGCTCTCGCACGCCTCGATCGTCGCGCGCGAACTGGGCATCCCCGCCGTCGTCGGCACCGGGAACGCCACCATGCGGGTGCGCGACGGCGACCGGATCCGCGTCGACGGGGGACGCGGCAGCGTGGAGGTGATCACCCCGGCCGGGGTCCCCGGCCCGTACGGGGTCAGCGCTTGACGGCCCGCAGGACGACGAACCTCGGGTCGCTCGCGACGACCTCGCAGTCGCCGAAGAGCCGGCGCAGCTTCGCGTGGTATCCGAGGTGCCGGTTGCCGACGACCCACAGCTCGCCCCCGCGGCGCAGGGCGGCGCGCGACCCGGTGAACATGCGCCAGGCCGTGGCGTCGGTCGTGGCCCGGTGGCTGTGGAACGGCGGGTTGTTCAGGACCAGGTCGACCGTCCGGGGCGGTACGCCGGACAACCCGTCGCCCACCCGGAACTCCGCCCTGGACCCGGCCCCCGTCTCCGGCCCGGTGCGCGTCCCGGCGTCCGTCCCGGTGTTCGCCCGGAACGTGGCCTCCGCCGAGGCCACCGCCTGGTAGGACTCGTCGACGAACAGCACCTCGGCCTCGGGGTTGTCCAGCGCGGCGGCCGTCCCGACCACCCCGTTGCCGCAGCCCAGGTCCACGACGCGCTCGGGCCCCGGCGCCGGGGGAGGTGCCGGAGCAGGAACCGGGTGCCGATGTCGAGGCGGTCGGCGCAGAAGACGCCCGCGTGGTTGACGGCGGTCAGGCCCGAGGCCGGTCCCACCCCGCCGGGCAGCTCGTAGCTCTTCGGCCAGGGGCTGGCGGCCCGGGGCAGGCCGGGATCGGGCGTGCACAGGATGAGCCGCGCCTTCCGCACCGCCAGCGACGTCCGGGTCGGGCCGAGGATCCGCTCGAACAGCCGCAGCGTCGAGGTGTGGATCTCGGTGACCATCCCCGTGCCGACGACGACGGTGCCGACGTGCACGCCGGGCGCGAGCCGGTGCAGCTGGTCCTCCAGGAGCGCCAGGCTCCTGGGCACCCGGACCAGCAGCACGTCGATCCGCTCCGGCGGGGCGTCCCTGGTCGACAGCAGCCGCACCTCCTCCGCGCCGATCCCGTTGCGCTCCAGGTTGGCCCGGGTCGCCTGCTGGGCGAGGAACGAGTCGCTGATCTGCACGGGGCGGTGACCGGCGAGCGCGGTGGCCAGCGCGCCCCACCGGTCCCCCGCCACGACCACGGTGCCCGACAGGTCCACCGGCCCGCCGCCGCTTCCGCCCCCGGTCCCGCCGCCGGCCTCGCCGGCGGTGCCGGCGAGGTGCCGCAGGAGGTACTCGTCGGCGGCGTCCCAGGCGCGGAGCAGGTCGCGGGGGTCTTCGGGGAAACGGGCGAGGTCGAGCTCACCTCGCGGAGTCGTCAGGCGGTTCATCGCGCCCCAGGGTAGCCGCACGGCACCGCGGGGACGTTCCGCGGGACGGTCAGGGGAGGCGGCCGACGTGGGCGAGCGCCTGCTTCAGCAGGACGTCCTGCCCGCCGGACATCTCCTGCAGCACCGACGGCGAGGCGGCCTCCTCCGGCGTGAACCAGGCGAAGTCGAGGGCGTCCTGCCGGGGGCTGCAGTCCCCCGCGACCGGGACGACGTAGGCCAGGGAGACCGCGTGCTGCCGGGGGTCGTGGTACGGCGTGACACCCGGGGTCGGGAAGTACTCGGCGATGGTGAACGGCTGCGGGGAGACCGGGACGCGGGGCAGCGCCACCGGGCCGAGGTCCTTCTCCAGATGGCGCAGGAGCGCGTCGCGGACGCGCTCGTGGTGGAGCACGCGCCCGGAGACCAGGGCGCGGCTGACCGTCCCGTCCGATCCGATGCGCAGCAGCAGCCCGACGTGCGTGACCGTTCCCGTATCGTCGACCCGCACCGGTACGGCGTCGACGTAGAGGATCGGCATCCGCGCGCGTGCCGCCTCCAGCTCGTCGGGAGAGAGCCAACCGGACGCGGTTTCGGTCATTTCGGTCATTGGTCGATCGTACTTCGCGGCGGGCTCCGCGGGCACGGCCACTCCCGAAGTGCGGCTCGACCGGATGCGGACATCGGGCATCATGGACAGATGGCTCGGGTGGTGGACGAGGGTTCCGGCGGCGTACCCGGAGGCGTGCCCGGCGCGCCGCCCGGCCGGCCGGGCGCGGACCCCGGCCACCGGTTCCGGATGCTGGCCGATCTCGTCGCGGACGGCGAGGTGGTGGTCCTGAGCGGGGCCGGCCTGTCGACCGAGTCCGGCATCCCGGACTACCGGGGGGAGACCGGCCGCATGCGGCGCGCCGAGCCGATGACGTACCAGGCGTTCACCGGCAGCGCGGCGGCCCGCAGGCGTTACTGGGCGCGCAGCCACCTGGGCTGGCGGCACATCGCCCGCGCCGCCCCCAACGCCGGTCACCGCGCGGTCGCCGAACTGCAGAGCCGGGGGCTGGTCGCCGGGATCATCACCCAGAACGTCGACGGCCTGCACCAGGCCGCCGGCGCCCGGGACGTGATCGAGCTGCACGGCGGCCTCGACCGCGTCCGCTGCCTGTCCTGCGGCGAGCGCACCCCGCGCGACCTGCTCGACCGGCGCCTGCGCGCGGCCAATCCGGGCTGGGACGCCCGGGCCGAGGCGGTCAACCCCGACGGCGACGCCGTCCTCGCCGACGACCGGGTCGACTCCTTCCGCGTCGTGGACTGCCGCGGCTGCGGCGGCCTGCTCAAGCCCGACGTGATCTTCTTCGGTGAGAACGTGCCGCGTTCCCGGGTCCAGGAGTGCTACGCGCTGACCGAGCGGGCCGGCATGCTGCTGGTCCTCGGGTCCTCGCTGACGGTGATGTCCGGCTACCGGTTCGTCCGCCACGCCGCCGGGCACGCCGTACCCGTCGTGATCGTCAACCGGGGGCCGACCCGGGGCGACGCCGACGCGCTCCTGTCCTTCGACGTCCCGCTCGGCCCGGCCCTCACCGCGCTCCTGTCGGAGCTCGGACCGGCGCGGTGACGGCCCGGGCGCCGCGCCCGGAGGTGACCTCCGTACGCCGCGCC
>NZ_CDRNDK010000238.1:0-9621 GCF_977012225.1 Planomonospora algeriensis
CCTGCCCGGCCGGGCCGGCGCGGCCACCGGCGGCACGCGTCGACCTGGTCGGCGGCCTGCTGCTCGCCCTCTGCCTCGGCCTGCTCGTCGCCGGACTCTACAATCCCGACCCGAGCACGTCCGTGCTGCCCCCGTGGGGGCTGCCGGCGATCGTCGCCGGGGTCGCGGCGGGCGCCGCGTTCGCGGTGTGGGAGGCGCGCGCCCGCACCCGGGTGATCGACCTGGCCGGGGTGGCGCGCGGCCCGTTCTTCGCCACCCTCGCGGTCAGCTTCCTGGCCGGCGCCGCGCTGCTGGTCACCCTCGTGGACGTGCAGCTGTCGGCGCAGACGCTGCTCGGGCTGGGGACCCTGGACGGCGCGCTGGTGCTCTCCCGCTTCCTCGTCGCGCTCTCCGTGGCCGCCCTGCTGGGCGGCGTCATGGCCCGCCGGTACGGCGAGCGCCCGGTCGCGGCGCTCGGGCTGGCGGTCGCCGCCGTCGGCTACGTCCGGATCGGTCAGTGGCCGCTCGACCTGGCCGCCGCCGGGTACCGGATGGACGCCGACCTGATCACGGCAGGGCTGGGGCTCGGCGTGGTGATCGCGCCGGTCTCCTCGGCGGTGCTGCGCGCCGTCCCGTCCGACCGGCACGGCGTGGCGTCGGCCGCGGTGGTCGTGGCCCGGATGATGGGCATGCTGCTGGGAGTGGCGGGCCTGTCCGCCTGGGGCTTCCACCGCTTCCAGTCGCTCACCGCCGAGCTGGACACGCCGCTCCCCTTCGGGATGGAGGCCGACGTCTACGCCGAGCGGCTCACCGCGTACGAGGCGGCGGTGAAGGCCGCCCTGCACACCGAGTACAGCGAGATCTTCCTGATCACCGCGGCCCTGTGCGCCCTGGGCGTGCTCGCCGCGCTGTTCCTGCCGCGCCGGCCCGCCGACGCCCCCTGACGCCGGCCGCCGGCGTCGATCTCCGGCGGGCCTCCCGTGTCCACGGCCCGTCCACCGCCCACCCGCGGCCCGCTCCCGACCGCCCCGCGGACGAGCGGGACGCGCCCGGAAGACCGTACGGCCCGGCGGGAGGCCGGGCCGTACGGTGGCAGGTGTCCCGCCGGGCGCTACTTCTTCTTCTGCGCCTGCTTCTTCTCGCGGATCCGCATCGTGACGTCGATGGGGGAACCGGCGAACCCGAACTCCTCCCGGATCCGGCGCTCGATGAAGCGCCGGTAGGTCTCCTCCAGGAAGCCCGAGGTGAACAGCACGAACTTCGGCGGTTCGGTCGCCGCCTGGGTGGCGAAGAGGATCTTGGGCTGCTTGCCGCCGCGCACCGGCGGCGGGGTGGCCGCCACCAGGTCGGACAGGAAGGCGTTGAGGCGGGCCGTCGGGACGCGGGTGGACCAGGAGTCCAGCGCCTTCTCGATGGCCGGGACGAGCCGGTCGACGTGCCAGCCGGTCTTGGCGGAGATGTTCACCCGCAGCGCCCACGGCACGCGGACGAGCTGGCGGTCGATCTCCTTCTCCAGGTAGTAGCGGCGGTCCTCGTCGAGCAGGTCCCACTTGTTGAACGCCACGACCATGGCCCGGCCGGACTCGATCACCAGCGAGATGATCCGCAGGTCCTGCTCGGTCAGCACCTCGCTCGCGTCGATGAGCACGATCGCGATCTCCGAGCGCTCCAGGGCGCTCCTGGTGCGCATGCTGGCGTAGAAGTCGGCGCCCTTGAGCTCGCGGTCGCGGCGGCGGATGCCCGCGGTGTCCACGAAGCGCCAGGTCCTCCCGCCGAGCTGGATCAGCTCGTCGACCGGGTCGCGCGTGGTGCCGGCCATCGGGTCGACGAGCACGCGCTCCTCCCCCGCGAGCTGGTTCAGCAGCGAGGACTTGCCCACATTGGGCTTGCCCAGCAGCGCGACCCTGCGCGGGCCCCGCTCGGCGCCGAAGCGCTGCGGGGGCGTCTCGGGCAGCTTGTCGAGCACCACGTCGAGCAGGTCGCCGCTGGAGCGGCCGTGCAGGGCCGAGACCGGCTGGGGCTCGCCCAGGCCCAGCGACCACAGCGCGGCGGCCTCCAGCTCCATCTGCTGGTTGTCGACCTTGTTCGCGGCCAGGATGACCGGTTTGCCGGAGCCGCGCAGCACGTGGCCGACGATCTCGTCGGAGTCGGTCACCCCCACCGTGGCGTCCACCACGAACAGGATGACGTCGGCCAGTTCGGCCGCGATCTGCGCCTGCTCGGCGATCCGCAGGGCCATGCCGGTCGCGTCGGGGTCCCACCCGCCGGTGTCGACCACCGTGAACCGGCGTCCGCGCCAGGTGGCCTCGTACGTCACCCGGTCGCGGGTCACCCCGGGCACGTCCTCCACGACCGCCTCGCGGCGGCCGATGATCCTGTTGACCAACGTGGACTTGCCCACGTTGGGGCGGCCCACCACGGCCACCACCGGGAGCGGGCCGGAGTCCGGCGCCTCTTCCCGCGAGCTGTCGTCGGTACCCAGATCGGCGAGCTCGGCGTCGATCCAGCCGCGGTCTTCTTCGTGTTCCGTCACACTTTTTCCTTGATCAAACGCAGTACCTCGGCGATGACCTCTTCGAGGTTCAGCGCCGTGGTGTCCAGTTCGACGGCGTCGGACGCCATCGCCAGCGGGTCGGTCTTGCGCGTCGAGTCCAGGGTGTCGCGCCTGGCCATCGCGGCCTTCTGCGCCTCCACCGTGGTCCCGGCCAGCTCGGCCGTACGGCGGGCCGCCCGGGCGTCCGCGCTCGCGGTCAGGTAGATCTTGACCGGGGCCTCCGGCGCCACCACGGTGCCGATGTCGCGGCCCTCGACCACGATGCCGCCCTCGCCGATGATCTCCCGCTGCTCGGCGACGAGCCTGCGCCGCACCTCGGGAACGGCGCTGACCGCGGAGACGGCGGCGGTGACCTCGGCCGTGCGGATGGGCGCGGCGGCGTCGGCGCCGTCCACGGCCACCGTCGGCGCGTCGGGGTCGGTCCCCATCACCAGGACCGGGTCCAGCGCCCTGGCCGCGATCGCCGCGGAGTCGGCCAGGTCGACCTCCTGCCGGAGCATCCACCAGGTGATCGCCCGGTACATCGCCCCGGTGTCGAGATAACGCAGCCCCAGCGCCCTCGCGACCCCTCGCGACGCGCTCGACTTGCCCGATCCCGAAGGCCCGTCCATGGCGACGACCAGCCCGGTCACCGTGTTCATCTCTGGCTCGCTCCGCTCGTGGACGCCCCGCGTGCCCGGGCCTCGGCCCTCGGCGCCGGCGGGGCGGCTTACCGCCCGCTTGAGTTGTCCGTACGAGGTTACCGGGAGCAGGGAGGGAATCACGCATCGACGGCGGACGGCGTACCCGGAGGACCCGGCGGCGCCGGGGCGGGGCGGGGACGGATCGCTCAGCGGACCGGACCGGACGGACCCGACGGGACGGACCCGACGGACTGGACGGCACGGACGTCGGCCGCGGGCCGCTGGCCGGTCCGGCGCAGGTCGGCCCGCGGGGGGCGTCAGGGCAGGTGCCAGCCGTGGGCCCGCAGCGCCTCCGAGAGCGCGGCCGCCGCCTCGGGCTGCACGAACAGGTCGGCGGCGCCCAGCGGCAGACCGGGGGCGTGCTCCAGCCGGACGTCCTCGATGTTGACCCCGGCCGCCTCGGCCACCTGGAACAGCCGGGCCAGCTCGCCCGGACGGTCGCCGATGATGACCTGGACGGTCGCGTAGGTGCGCGCGGGACCGCCGTGCTTGCCGGGGATCCGCCCGGTGCCGGCGACACCGCGGTGGAGCAGGTCGGTGACCGTGCCCATCGCCTCCGCCGCGGCCTCGCCCGCGCCGTCGCACGAGGCACAGGCCCGCAGGGAGGCCGCCGCGGCCGCCAGATCGGCCGCCACCGCCTCCAGGACGTCCGCCACGGGAAGCGCGTTGCCCGACAGGATCCCGGTCCACAGACCCGGATCGCTCGCCGCGATGCGCGTGACGTCGCGGACCCCCTGCCCGGCCAGGCCGAGCGCGGTCGCGGGGGCGTCGGCGAGCCGAGCGGCCACCGCCGCGGAGGCCACGTGCGGCGCGTGCGAGACGAGCGCCACGGCCCGGTCATGCTGGACGGCGTCCACCTCGACGGCCTCGCCGCCGCAGAGCTTGATCAGGGCGCGCAGCGCCTCCAGCGCGTCGGGCGAGGTCTCCTCCACCGGGCACAGCGCCCACGGGCGGCCGAGGAACAGGTCGGCCCGGGCCGCGGCGGGCCCGGAGCGCTCCCGCCCCGCCAGGGGGTGCCCGGCGGCGTAGGAGGACAGGTCGCAGCCGAGCTCCCGGGCCCTGCGGATCGGCAGGGCCTTGACGCTGGCCACGTCGGTGTAGAACCGCGCGGCCCCGGCCCGCTGGAGCCGCGCGAGCTGCTCGGCGACCAGGTGCGGCGGGACGGCGATGACCGCCAGGTCCACCGGCCGCCCCGGGTGCCACTCGACGTCCGGGTCCAGGTCGGCGGGCCGGCCGGGGCTCCACTCGACGCCCGCGCCGAGCTCCCTGGCCAGCCGCAGTGCCGCCGGGTCCCGGTCGGTCAGGTAGACGGTCACGCCGTGCTCCCGCAGGGCCAGGGCGACCGAGGTGCCGACCAGGCCCGTGCCGACGACGAGGACGGACTCCGGACCGCTCATGTGCCCTCCCGGGACGTGGTGACGCATGAGGGAATCATTGAGCGATGTCGACTCGCAGTGCCACCGCGCCACGCAGGTAGACGTGCTGGATCTCCTGGCGGGGCTTGTCGGTCTCCACGTGCGCCATCAGCCGCACGACGTGCGGCAGCGCGCCCGGGACGTCGATCTCGGTGCAGCAGATGAGCGGCACGTCGTGGAAGCCGAGCTTGCGCGCCGCGAGCGCGGGGAACTCCGCGGTCAGATCGGGCGTCGCCGTGAAGATCACGCTGATCACGTCGTCGGTGGTGAGCGCGTTGCGCTCCATCACCTCGGTGACCAGCTCGGTGACCCCGGACAGAATGGCGTCCCGGTCGTTGCCCTCGACCTGGATCGCACCGCGGATCGCCCGCACCATCGTCGTTCCTCCGTACTGTTCACGCCGGATCGCCCATCGCGATCCGGCGTGTCCCGAACGTGCGTATTCAGGAAGATTACAGTCCGACGGCGGCGTACAGTTCGCCGACCTCCTTGACGGTCAGCGCGCGGACCGTGCCCGGCTTGAGCCGGCCCAGCTTGACCGGGCCGAACTCGATGCGGGCCAGGTCGATGACCGGGTGCCCGACCTCCTCCAGCATGCGCCGGACGATGTGCTTGCGCCCCTCGTGCAGGACGATCTCGACCAGGGCCTGCTGCCCGTGCTCCTGGACCAGGGCGAAGGAGTCGGCCTTGGCGATGCCGTCCTCCAGCTCGATGCCCTTTTTCAGGCGGCGGGCGAGCTCCGGCCTGATCCGGCCGGGGACCTTCGCCCAGTACTTCTTCTGCACGCCGTAGCTGGGGTGGGTGAGGCGGTTGGCCAGCTCACCGTCATTGGTGAGGATGATCAGGCCCTCCGTCTCGGTGTCGAGGCGGCCCACGTGGAACAGGCGCTCGGTGCGGTCGGCCACGTAGTCGGCGAGCGACGGGCGCCCCTCCGGGTCCGACATGGTGCTGACGACGCCGATCGGCTTGTTGATCGCGAAGTAGACCAGGTCCGGCATGGTCGGCAGCCGCTTGCCGTCGACGTGGATGACCTGCTTGGCCGGGTCGACCCGGGCACCGAAGCGGCGGACCACCTGGCCGTCGACCGTCACCCGGCCGTCGCCGATCAGCTCCTCGCAGGCGCGGCGGCTGGCCACCCCGGCCTGGGCGAGCACCTTCTGCAGCCGGACGCCGCCCGGGACCTCGGTGGTGTCGCGCTCGTCGACGTAGTCGCGGTCGTAGAAGTCCGAGTCCCGCTTGGGCTGGCGGGCGGTCTTGAACCTGTCGTTCTCGATCGTGCCGGGCCTGCGCCCGGCCTTCGGCGCGGAGGACCGCTCGGGGACGGTACGGCCGCCCTGCGCGGGACGGCCCTGAGAAGGACGGCCCTGGGAGGGACGGCCCTGGGAGGGACGGCCCTGGGAGGGACGGCCCTGGGAGGGACGGCCCTGCCCGTATCTGTCGGCGCGGAACCCGCCGATCGTCTGGACCTCGTCCCGCCGGCCGGGCCTGCCGGACCCGCCGCGATCGTCCCGGCGGGGCGCCCCGGAACGGGGGCCCTCACGGTCGTCACGGCGTCCGAAGCCGCCCCGGTCGTCCCGACGCGGAGCCTCACGCTCATCACGCCGCTCCGAACGGAACCCACCGCGATCGTCCCGACGCGGAGCCTCGGAACGGAAACCGCCCCGCTCCCCCTCGGCGGGCCTGCCGTACCGGCTGCGCGAACCGCCCCGATCGGCACCGAAACCGCCGCGCTCCTCCCGACCGCCGAACCCGCCCCGGTCATCCCGACGCGGAGCCTCACGCTCATCACGCCGCTCCGAACGGAACCCACCGCGATCGTCCCGACGCGGAGCCTCGGAACGGAAACCGCCCCGCTCCCCCTCGGCGGGCCTGCCGTACCGGCTGCGCGAACCGCCCCGATCGGCACCGAAACCGCCGCGCTCCTCCCGACCGCCGAACCCGCCCCGGTCATCCCGACGCGGAGCCTCACGCTCATCACGCCGCTCCGAACGGAACCCACCACGGTCGTCCCGACGCGGAGCCTCGGAACGGAAACCGCCCCGGCCCGCCCGGAACCCGCCGGAGGACGAACCGCCCCGGGAGCCCCCGCGGGTTGCCGCCGCGCGGAGCGCCGCCACGGCTCTGACCGCGTCCATCACCGGACGGGGTACCACGCCTGTTGTTCACTGCTGTTTCTCCTCTAGGGTTTCCACGTCGTCGGGCAGGAAGGGGGCCAGCTCGGGAAGCTCGTCGAGATCCCGCAGGCCCATCCGCTCGAGAAAATACGAAGTCGTCCGGTAGAGCACGGCCTGGCTCTCCGGTTCGGTGCCGGCCTCCTCGACCAGCCCCCTGGTCACCAGGGTGCGCATGACGCCGTCACTGCTGACGCCCCGGATCGCCGCCACCCGTGCCCGGCTCACCGGCTGCCGGTAGGCGACCACGGCCAGGGTCTCCAGCGCGGCCTGGGTGAGCCGCGTCTGCTGGCCGTCGCGGACGAACCGCTCCACCACGGAGGCGCATTCGGCCCGCGTGTAGAACCGCCAGCCGCCCGCGACCTCTCTCAGGTCGAAACCCCGGCCCGCCTCCGTGTATTCCGCCGACAGCTCGCGGAGCGCGGCGGAGACCTCGTGGACGGGGCGCTCCAGCACCTGCGCCAAGGTCATCTCGGCCACCGGCTCGTCGACCACGAGCAGGATCGCCTCCAGCGCGGTGCGCAGACCGGGTCCGTACGGCGTGTCAGCCATCGGCGGGTTCTTTCCTCGCTCGGTCGTCGTAGTCGTCGGCCACGGCGACATCCCCCTCGTCGCTGCCCGTCCAGGTCACGTACAGCTCCCCGAGGGGCTCCACCTGCTCGAAGGAGACCGCCGCCTCCCGGAAGAGCTCCAGGACGGCCAGGAACCGTGCGACGACCTCGAAGGTGCCGGCGCAGTCGGAGGTGAGCGCCCGGAAGGTCGCCCGGCGCAGCCGTCGCAACCGCTCGACAAGGATAACCGCCTGCTGGCGGACGTTGGCGAGCGGTTGGTAGATGTGGGCCACCGAGACCGACGGCGGGGTCTTGGGCGCGAAGGCCCGCCGGGCGATCTCGGCGAGGCGGTCGGGACCGATACCGAGGACCAGCTCGGGCAGGAGACCCGCGAACCGGGCCTCCATCGGCACGGTCCGGGGGAAGCGCAGGGCCTCCTCCGTCATCCGCTGGGAGAGGACCTTCGCGACCTCCTTGTAGGCGCGGTACTGCAGGAGGCGGGCGAACAGCAGGTCGCGGGCCTCCAGCAGGGCGAGGTCCTCCTCGTCGTCCACCTCGCCGGAGGGCAGCAGCCGGGCGGCCTTGAGGTCGAGCAGGGTCGCGGCGACGAGCAGGAAGTGGCTCGTCTGGTCCAGGTCCCACTCCGGTCCCCTGGCCCGGATGTAGGCGATGAACTCATCGGTGACCTTGCTGAGCGAGACCTCGGTGATGTCGAGCTTGTGCTTGGAGATCAGGCCGAGCAGCAGGTCGAAGGGGCCCTCGAAGACCTCCAGGTGCACCCTGAAGGCGCCGTCGTCCTCGGCGGTCTGCGGCTCGGTCATCCGGCCATTGTCCCGCACCGGTCCCCGTCACCGGTCCGTGCCGCTCACCTCACCGGCCCGCCTCACCGGTCAGTACCGTTCACCGCACCGGCCCGCGTCACCCGCTTCGCGGGTCCCCGGTCGGCCGCGGCGCGTCGCCCCTGCCCGGGACGCGTCTCAGCCCTCCGTCGCGTCCCAGCGGGCGAGGACCTCCCTGGCCAGCTCGCGGTAGGCGCTCGCACCGAGCGAGGAGGAGTCGAAGCTGGTGATGGGCTCTCCGGCCACGGTCGCGTCGGGGAAGCGGACCGTCCGGTTGATCACCGTGTGGTAGACCTTGTCGTCGAACGCCTCGACCACCCGCGCCAGCACCTCGCGGCCGTGCAGGGTACGCGCGTCGTACATCGTGGCGAGCAGGCCCTCGATCACCAGTTCCTCGTTGATGCGCTCCTGGACCTTGGTGATGGTGTCCATCAGCAGCGCGACGCCGCGCAGCGCGAAGAACTCGCACTCCAGCGGCACCATGACGCCGTGCGCGCAGGCCAGCGCGTTGATCGTGAGCAGGCCCAGGGAGGGCTGGCAGTCGATCAGGCACACGTCGTAGTCGGGCAGCAGCGGCTTGATCACCCGGCCGAGCACCTGCTCGCGGGCGACCTCCGTGACGAGCTGGACCTCGGCCGCGGACAGGTCGATGTTGCTGGGCAGCAGGTCCATGCCCTCGACGCCGGTCTCCAGCAGCACGTCCTCGGCGGTGACCTGGCGGTCCATGAGGAGGTTGTAGACCGTCAGGTCCAGCTGGAGGGGGTTGATCCCGAGGCCCACGGAGAGGGCGCCCTGCGGGTCGAAGTCCACCAGCAGCACTCTCAGCCCGGCCTCGGCCAGGGCCGCGCCGAGGTTGATGGTGGTGGTGGTCTTGCCGACACCGCCCTTCTGGTTGACCATGGCGACGACGCGGGCCGGTCCGTGGACCGTCCGCGGGCGCGGGTCGGGGAACACCGGCCGGGGGCGCCCGGTCGGGCCGAGCACTCCCCCCACACCGGGGGTCCCGGCGGTCTTGGTGTCGCCCCAAGGGTTCTCGGGGGTTCCGGGCGTCGCCCGGATGGAACCGTCGGTGGTCGCAGTCACCAGTCGAACCTCCCTGACGGCCTCGGACCGGACCGTCCGGACGGACACTATGGCATGAACCCCCTGGGCTGAAAAGTCCAGGTCTTTCCCGCGTCCGCCTTGACAGGTCACGGCTCGGACCTTGATGATGCCCTGCCCCCACCCGGGATGGGGGAGCCGGTTCCCGCTGAGCGCGCCACCGCGGCCGCGGCGACACCCGAGACAGTATCTCAGGAGGCGCCGCCCGTCGCACTACTACGCGCCTCCCGTCCCGCTTCCGGCCGCGCGCCCGCCCGGCTCCGTATCCGCTCCCGGCCGCGCCGCACGCCCGGTCCATGCCCGCTCCCGGCGGCGCGCCCGCCCCGTC
>NZ_CDRNDK010000239.1:0-9615 GCF_977012225.1 Planomonospora algeriensis
ATCAACGAGAGCCGCGAGCTCTCTCAAGACGTCGGCCTCACCTCATCGGGGCACGTTCCGGCGCTCAACCCCGGTTAACTTCGAAGAGCCGCTATAGCGAGAGCAGAAGCCCTTCGGGCGTCTACCTGTGGCAGGTGAGCGTGGCACAGCGCATCGACACCTACATCCCGGCAGGCTCGCCCCCGGGCTGGAGCCGCGTGGCCGGCCAGGTGCGCCGCACCGTCGCCACCGCTGAGCCGCTCACCCCGTATTCGGCCGCGGAGCTGCTCAGCGTGCTGACCCGGCTCGCGCTGTTCGCCGACGCCGAAGGCCTGCCCGCCCGGCCCGAGGTGTGGCTGTCGCGGGAGACGATCGAGCGGTTCATCGCGGTCGGCTGCGCCCCTCTGGCCTCGGGTACCCGGGCCACCTACCGCAGCCGGTTGCTGCGGCTGCGCGAGGCCGTCCTCGGCGAGTGCGCCACCGGCCGACCGGTCAAACTGTCGGCCTCGACCGCCTCGCGCCCGTACACGTCCACCGAGCTGGCCGCGTTGTGGGCGTGGGCGGGCGGGCAGCCGACCGCGCAGCTGCGCCAGGGCTGCCAGCTGCTGCTGGCGCTGGGCCGGGGCTGCGGCCTGGACACCCCGGAGATCACCGCGTTGCGGGCCCATGACGTCCGCCGCCCCGGCCGCGGCGCGGTCGTGGTCGCCGTGCGCGGCCGCCGTGAGCGGCTGGTGGTGTGCCGCCGCGCCTGGGAGCCCGTCCTGGCCGAGGCCGCCGCCCGCCTGGACGGCCAGGCCGCCTACCTGTTCCGGCCCGGCCACCACGCCCGGGGCAAGAACACCGTCACCGGCTTCCTGGCCCGCACCCACCCCGCCCCGGCCGCCCCGACACTGAAAACGGGCCGGTTGCGGACCGGCTGGCTGGTGGAGCTGATGGAGACCGGCGTGCCGGTGCCGGTGATCGTCGCCGCCGCCGGACTCGACTCCCTGCACGCCCTGTCGCGGCTGCTGCCGTTCGTGCGCGGCGTCGAGGCCGCCCAGGCGGCCGAGCACCTGCGGGGCCGGCCGTGAGCCGCCTCACGCGGGAGGCGCAGCTGGCGGTGCTGCGCAGCCGGCGCCACCCCTACACCGACGCCGATCTGGAACACGCCGTGCATCTGGTCGCCGTCTCCGGCGCGGCGGCGCTGCTGGCACCGCTGCTCGCCAAGCCCTGCGGCCGCCCCCGGCTGCTCACGGTGGAAGGCCTGCTGGCCGGGCTGTTCCTGTGCGCGCTGGAGCATCCGGACGCCATGCACCTGTCCAAGGTCACCGACATCCTGCACTTCGCCGTCCCCGTCCCCTGGCGGCGGCGCTTCGGCGTCAAGGACCGCGCCGACGACTGCCGCGGGTTCGAGGCCGCCTACGCCGTGGTGCGCCGCCTGTTCGACGCCGTCCTGGCCTGCGTCGACCCCTCCCCGCTGCCCCGCAACACCCGGCTGCCCACCGAGGCCGCCGCCGCGCTGCGCGCCCAGGCCGACACCGCCGACCTGGCGGGCCGGGCCGAGCGGCTGCGCGCCGTCGTCAACGGAGTCGTGGAATCGTCCCTGGATGCGATCCGCGGCACCCTCGAACGGCACTGGGACGGCTCGATCGGCATCGACGCCACCCCCGTCGCCACCTACGCCCAAGGCGTCGGCACCGGCGGCCCGCGCACCGCCACCGACCCCGACGCCGGCTGGTACATCCGCGCAGGCGACCACCGCGACCCCGGCACCGGCCCCGACGGGTCCGCCGCGGCTCGCGCCGAACGTCCCTCCTCCGCAGCACGCCGTACGGCAGGCAAGCCCGGCAAGCGCACCACCGGCGTGAAGAGGTCCGGGTTCCTCAAGCACCTGTTCGGCTACGACGCCACCCTGGCCATCGCCCGCAACCCGCACGTCGACCCCGACGACGCCGCGCCCGGGTGCGCAACCCGGCCCTGCCGCCCGCGCTGGTGCTCGGCTTCACCCTGGACCGGCCCGGCGCCGCCCCGGGGCGCAACGCCGTCGCCGTCCTGACCGACGTCCGCCGCCGCGGCCACGCCGCCGGCTACCTCGCCGGCGACCGGGCCTACAACAACTCCGGCCCCGAATCCTTCCAACTGCCCGCCCGCGCCCTGGGCTACCGACTCGTCTTCGACTACCGCGACGACCAGCTCGGCATCCAGTCCGGCGCGCACGGCGCCCTGCAAGTCGAAGGCCGCTGGTACTGCCCCGCCCTCCCCCAGGCGCTGATCGACGCCACCCGCACCTTCCGCACCATCACCGCCCCAGCCGACCCGGCCCAGGCCGCCGCTGCCGCCGAGCTGTACCGGCGACACCTCACCGCCCGCACCGCCTACGAACTCGTCCCCAAAGGCCGGCCCGACCCCGAAGGCCACCAGCGCCTGTCGTGCCCGGCCACCGCCGGCAGGCTCCAGTGCCCGCTCAAACCCGCCAGCATGGGCACCGGCGCGCGCCTGCCCCTGGCCGACCCCACGCCCAGCCCGGCCGGCCCGCCGACGATCTGCCGCCAGCACAGCATCACCCTGGCCCCCGAGCACGGCGCCAAGCACGCCCAGGCCCTGCCGTACGGCTCAGCCGACCACCGGCGCGTCTATGCCCGCCTCCGTAACGGTTCGGAGGGGTTTCACGGCTACGCCAAGGACGACGCCTGCGAGGCGATCCAGCGCTCCCAGGGCCGCCGCATCCGCGGCATCGCCGCCCAGAGCCTGCTGCTGGCCTTCCAGCTCGCCCACGCCAACCTCAGGAAGATCTCCCGCTGGCTAGATTCCCTACCCGGCCCCGAAGGCCGTCCCCGCCGCCGGGTGCGCCGCCGCCCCACCAAACCCCTGTCCACCTGGGCACCGTAGACGACTGCGGATCGGCGCCGGAGGCGTAGTGATCGGTTCCCGTCGGAGCGGCAACCGGTAAAAAATGGTGCAAGCAGGACGAAAGCGGCTCGCAAGCCGGGCCGGGTAGACATCTCTGCGTGCCTGAACACCTCGCGGGATCCGCAGAAAGCACTCGGCCCCGGCTCTTGCGAGCCGGGGCCGAGTTCCGTCACTGTCGAGCCACCGATTTCGTCGGCGGCCCAGAGTGGGCGAGGAGGGATTTGAACCCTCACGTCCTTTCGGACACACGGACCTGAACCGTGCGCGTCTGCCGTTCCGCCACCCGCCCTTGTTTGGGTGCGCTCGAAACATTAGCACGGATCAGCCGGTACCCACGAACCCGGATACGATCCTTCTAGATGACGGAGGAAGGGAGGTACCCGGTGGGAGTCCTTCAGCGCTTCGAGCGGAGGCTCGAAGGCTTGGTTGAGGGGGCCTTTGCGCGGGCGTTCAAGTCTGACCTTCAGCCGGTCGAGGTCGCCAGCGCGGTTCAGCGGGAGATGGACGAGCGGGCCGCGATCGTCGCCCAGGGACGGACCCTCGTCCCGAACGACTTCGTGGTCGAGCTGTCCACGACCGACAGCGAGCGTCTGCAGGTGTACGCCGACAGCATCAGCCACGAGCTGGCCAACCTCGCCCGCGAGTACGCCAAGGAGCAGGGCTACTCGTTCGTGGGACCCGTCCGGGTGCGCTTCGAGACGGCGGACGACCTCGCGGTCGGCCTGTTCCGGATCCGCTCCGGGGTGATCCGCGGAGCCACGGTCGAGCAGGACGAGATCCGCAAGCCCGTGACCGACGTGCCCGCCGGTCGCTCGCACGCGTTCCAGGGCAGGCCCCGGCTGCTGGTCTCCACTCAGGATGACCCGCAGGGCCAGCGGTCCTACGATCTGACCACACCGGTGACCCTGCTCGGCAGGGGCACCGACTGCGATCTCCGGCTGGTGGATCCGGGTGTGTCCCGGCACCACGCCGAGCTGCGAGTGGAGGGCCCGCAGGTCGTGCTCGTCGATCTCGGCTCCACGAACGGCACTTTCGTCAACGGCCAGCCGGTTCGCCGGATCGAGCTCCAGAACGGCACTCGCGTGACGCTCGGGCGCACGACCCTGGTTTTCCGGCGCGATTAAAGGTAAACAGACGGTCCATGTCCGAGCTCACGCTGCTGCTGATCCGCCTCGCGTTCCTCGCGGTGCTGTGGTTCTTCGTGATTGCCGCGGTCGGTGTGATCCGGACAGACTTGTTCGGATCCCGCACGCCCGCCACCGCCCCCGCGCGCAAGGCTCCCAAACCGGCCAAATCCGCGGCCAAGTCCAAGAAGGGGGAGCCTCGGCAGATGGTCGTCACCGGCGGCCCCCTCCAGGGCACCACCATCACCCTCTCGGAGACGCCCATCACCATCGGCCGGGCGAACGACGCCACACTGGTAGTCAGCGACGACTACGCCTCCAGCCGGCACGCCCGGCTCTTCCCCCAGGACGGTCAGTGGATCGTGGAAGATCTCGGATCGACCAACGGCACCTACCTCGACCGCTCCAAAGTCACCCGTCCGACTCCGGTGCCGCTCGGCGTTCCGATCCGCATCGGTAAGACCGTCATCGAATTGCGCAAATGACCATCGCACTCCGTTACGCCGCCCGCTCGGACGTCGGCCTCCTCCGCGAAGGCAACGAGGACTCGGCGTACGCCAGCGGCCGCCTGCTCGCCGTCGCGGACGGCATGGGCGGACACGCACACGGTGAGGTGGCCAGCTCGGTCGCCATCGCCGCCATGTCGTCCCTCGAAGAGGACGCACTCGGGGGTGACCTGCTCATCGCCATCGAGGCGGCCGTCCGCGACGCCAACCGCCGACTCCACGAGATGGTGGGGCGGGATCCCAGCCTCAAAGGCATGGGCACCACCCTGACCGCCATGCTGTGGTCCGGCACCAGGGTCGCCCTGGTCCACGTCGGAGACTCGCGCGCCTACCTGCTGCGCGCCGGGGAGCTCTACCAGATCACGCACGACCACACCCTCGTGCAGTCGCTGGTGGACGACGGCCGGATCACCCTGGAGGAGGCCGCCACCCACCCGCAGCGCTCGATCCTGCTGCGCGCGCTGGACGGCAGCGGCGAGGTCGACCCCGACCTGTCGCTCCGCGAGGCCCAGGTCGGCGACCGCTACCTGCTCTGCTCCGACGGCCTGTCCGGGGTCGTGAGCGCCGAGACGCTGCACCACACGCTCTCCACGATCGACGATCCCGAGACGGTGGTCCGCACGCTGATCGACCTGGCCAACCGCGGCGGCGGCCCCGACAACATCACCTGCGTGGTCGCCGACGTGCTGGAACTGGACGAGGGGTTCTCCTCTCCGTCCACCGAGGCGGCCGTGGTGGGCGCCGCGGGCTCCACCCTCAGCCTCTCGCAGCGGTCGCCGGAGGCGCCGGGCGCATCCGGCGCCCAAGCCGGGGCGATCACCATGCCCCAGCCCATCGTCATGGACGACGACCTCGACGAGCCCGCCCCCCGGGGGAAGGCGTCCCGCCGCCCGGCCAAGCGCCGGCGCGTGTGGCCGATCCTGGCCTCGCTGGGCGGCGTCGTCCTCGTCGGCGGCGGCCTAGGCTGGTACTTCGGGAGCCAGTGGCTCGACGACCAGTACTTCGTGGGGGTGCGGGGTGACGAGATCGTGGTCTACCGCGGGGTGAACACCACCCTCGGCCCCGTCGAGCTCTTCGACCCCGTCCGCGGCACCGCGGTGGCGGTCTCCACCCTCGGCGCGTTCCAGCAGGGCCAGGTGCGCGACGGCATCCCGGTCGCGAACGTCGACGCGGGCCTGAAGAAGGTGGCCGAGCTGAAGGCCTCCGCCGAGCAGACCCCCGACACCGGCGACAAGGCTCCGGACGACGGCGCGACCAGCACCGATCCGCCCGCCGCCACCACCAGTCCGCCGCCGAAGGGCACCGCCACCCCGAAACCCACAAGGTCACAATAGAGACATGAGCACCCCTAGCGTCGAACCCGTCCCCCTGCCGGCCAAGCGGCGGTTGGCGCAGCTGGCGATGCTCGCCTTCGCGGTCGCGATCACGTTGGGCGCGTACGCCAACGTGGGCCTGGCGATCGACGGGCAGATCCCCTCCGGCATGCTCACCTACGGCCTCAGCCTGGGCGGCTTCATGCTGGCCGCCTACCTGGTGCTGGCGAAGTTCGCCCCCTGGGCCGACCCGCTGATCCTGCCGCTGGTGACGCTGATCAACGGCCTCGGGCTGGTGATGATCTACCGGCTGGAGCTGGGCGCGGGCGGGAAGGGCGGCGTGTCCGCCAACACCCAGTTGCTGTGGACCGCCGTCGGGGTCGTCGTGTTCAGCGTGACACTGATCGTGTTGCGTGACCACCGAGCCCTGCAACGGCTCACCTACACCGCCGGGGCCGCCGGACTCCTCCTGCTGATCTCACCGCTGATCCCGTTCCTCGGCGTCGAGATCAACGGTGCGCGGATCTGGATCGGCATCCCCGGCGTGGGCCAGCTCCAGCCCGCCGAGCTCGCCAAGCTCGCCCTGATCGTCTTCTTCGCCGGCTACCTGGTCGCCAAGCGCGACGTGCTGGCGCTGGCCGGGCGGCGGCTGCTCTTCATCGACCTGCCCCGCGCCCGCGACCTGGGGCCGATCCTCATCACCTGGGGGCTCAGCCTGTGCGTGCTGATCCTGCAGAAGGACCTCGGCTCCTCCCTGCTGATCTTCGGCACGTTCATCGCGATGCTCTACATCGCCACCCAGCGCACCTCCTGGGTGCTGATCGGCATCCTGCTCTTCGCCGGCGGCGCGATCCTCGCCGGGACGATCTTCCCTCACGTGTACGCCCGCTTCGAGGTCTTCCTCAATCCGGGGGACCCCGTGCTCTTCGAGCGCGAACTCGGCGGCAGCGCGCAGCTCATGCAGGGCCTGTTCGGCCTGAGCCAGGGCGGGATCCTCGGCACCGGACTGGGCCAGGGCCATCCGGGGCTGATCCCGCTGGCCTTCTCCGACTTCATCTTCGCCGCGATCGGCGAGGAGCTGGGCCTGACCGGGCTGATGGCCCTGCTGATGGTCTACGCGCTGCTGGTCGAGCGCGGCCTGCGGACCTCGATCGCGGCCCGCGACCCGTTCACCAAGCTGCTGGCGGGCGGCCTGTCGTTCCTGCTGGCCTGGCAGATCTTCATCATCGTCGGCGGCGTCACCAACCTGATCCCGCTCACCGGCCTGGTCACGCCGTTCATGTCGCAGGGCGGTTCGGCGCTGCTGTCCAACTGGATCCTCATCGCGCTGCTGGTGCGGATGTCGGACGCGGCGCGCAGGCCGGCGCCCCAGGCCATCCAGGACGAAGGAATGACGCAGGTGTTCCAGCGATGAACAGTCCCCTCAAGCGCGTCGCCCTGGCCTGCATGCTGATGTTCGGCCTGCTCATGCTGAATGTGAACTACCTGCAGGCCGTGCGGGCGGAGGGCATCCGGGAGGACTCCCGCAACTTCCGCAACTTCTACGCCCGCTACGAGGTCCAGCGCGGCCGGATCACCGCGGGGAACAAGGTGCTCGCCGAGTCGGTCGAGACCGGCGACAACACCTTCAAGTACGCCCGCCGCTACCCCGAGGGCAAGGTCTACGCGCCCATCACCGGGTTCTTCGCGCCGGAGAGCACCCGCGACATCGAGCGGGCGAAGAACGACCTGCTCGACGGGTCCAGCGCCGACCTGCTCATCCGGCGCAGCATCGACCTGTTCAGCGGCACCCAGACCAAGGGCGCCAACGTCGACCTGACGATCAACCCGAAGGCGCAGGAGGCTGCCTACAAGGCGCTGAGCGCCAGCGGCAAGAAGGGCTCGCTGGTCGCGATCGAGCCGAAGACCGGCGCGATCCTGGCCATGGTCTCCGTCCCCACCTACGACCCGAACCCGCTCTCCAAGGCGAACAAGGCGGAGGTGAACAAGGCCTACGCGAAGCTGGCCGAGGACGAGGACCAGCCGCTGCTGAACCGGGCGATCGAGCGGACCTACCCGCCGGGCTCGACCTTCAAGGTCGTCACCATGGCGGCCTACCTGGAGAGCGACGACACCCTCGGCCCGCAGAGCCAGATCGACGCCCCGCCCCGGCTCGACCTGCCGAACACCACCGCCGACCTGCCCAACCACGGCAACTCCGCCTGCGGCAACGGGCGCGTGACACTCTCGTACGCGCTGGAGAAGTCCTGCAACACGCCCTTCGGCAAGATCGGCATGGACCTCGGCTACGACGCGATGAAGGAGCAGGCCGCCAAGTTCGGCATCGGCGGGGAGCAGCTGGAGATCCCGATGCCGGTCTCGGCCAGCAGCATCGGCGAGGAGGAGGACCAGGCCGCGCTCGCCCAGGCCTCGATCGGCCAGCGCAACAACCAGATGACGCCGCTGCAGATGGCCATGGTCGCGGCGGGCGTCGCCAACAACGGCGTGGTCATGAAGCCGTATCTGGTCAACAAGGTCGCCGACGCCGAGGGCGGCGAGGTCGAGACGGCCGATCCCGAGGAGCTCTCCACCGCGATGAGCGAGGAGACCGCGGCCAAGCTCAGAGAGATGATGGTCAACGTCGTCAACCTGGGCACGGCGAGCGCGGCGCAGATCCCGGGCGTCAGCGTCGCCGGCAAGACCGGCACCGCGGAGACCTCCGGCAACCGAGCCCCGCATGCCTGGTTCGTCTCCTTCGCCCCCGCCGAGGACCCCAAGGTCGCCGTCGCGCTCATCGTCGAGTCGGGCAGCGCCGGCGACGACGCCTCCGGCGGTCAGACCGCGGCCCCCATCGCCAGGAGCGTGATGGAAGCGGTGCTCGGTAGATGACGTCGTTCCTCGGGGACCGCTACCGCCTGCTGGAGCGCATCGCGGGGGGCGGCATGGGCGAGGTCTGGCGGGCCAGGGACGAGTTGCTCGGCCGCGAGGTCGCCGTGAAGCTGCTCCGGCGGCACCTCGCGGACGACCCCGCCTTCCGCGGGCGGTTCCGCACCGAGGCGAGGATCGCCGCCGGGCTGGCCGACCCCGGGATCGCCCAGGTCTTCGACTACGGCGAGGCCGACGACGTCGCCTACCTCGTCATGGAGCTGGTCCCCGGCGAGTCCCTGGCGGCCATCCTGGCCCGCAACGGCGCCCTCAGCCCCGAGGTCGCCCTCGACGTGGTGCACCAGACCGCCAAGGGGCTGCACGCCGCGCACGCCTCCGGGATCATCCACCGGGACGTCAAGCCCGGCAACCTGCTGGTCACCGGGACCGGCACGATCAAGATCACCGATTTCGGCATCGCCAGGGCGCTGGAGTCCGCGCCCGTCACCCAGACCGGGACCATCCTCGGCACCGCCCAGTACGTCAGTCCCGAGCAGGCGTCCGGCATCGCGCTGACCCCCGCCACGGACCTCTACTCGCTGGGTGTCGTGGCCTACGAGTGCCTGGCCGGCCGGCCGCCGTTCACCGCCGAGAACCAGGTGGCGATCGCGCTGATGCACCTCAACGACCCGCCGCCGCCGCTGCCCGCGAGCGTCCCCGGTCCGGTGCGCGACCTGGTCGCGGCCTGCCTGGCCAAGGATCCGGCGCAGCGCCCGGCGAGCGCCAGGGAGCTGTCGGACCGGGCCTACGTGCTGCGTGAGTCGCTCGCCACCGCGGGCGCCGCGGGCCTGGTCCTGCTCACCGATCCCACCGGCTACCGGGGCCTCCCCGCGGCGGGGGCCGTACCGGACACGGCAGGCGCCGCGCGAGACACGGCGGGCGCCGCAGGGGACACGGCGG
>NZ_CDRNDK010000240.1:0-9589 GCF_977012225.1 Planomonospora algeriensis
GCATCGACGACCTGCTGCGCACCACCCCCTGGCAGCAGCACGTCGCCTGAACCGCAGCCACCGGGCCGGTCGCGGGCACCGGAGCCGCAGGCGAAGGCGAAGGCGAAGAACGAGCAGCACGCGTACCCGGCACGGCCGGACGAGCCGGGGCGGGACCCGCTCCGGGCACCGATCCGCGGGTCCGCACCGGCGGGCGCCGGTGCGGACCCGGATGCGTCGAGCGCCGCCCTCGCCGGGGCAGGCGGAGAGTCCCGGTTCAGGCCTTGGGGAGGGTCCTGCCGAGTTCGAGCATCGCCTCGGAGGCCGGTCCGCCCTCGGAGCGCTCGGTCTTGTAGCCGGCGACCTTCGGGGCCAGCGTCCGGGGGTCGACCGCCTCGGAGGGGGCTCCGGTGGCGTACAGGCCGTCGGGCTGCTGGTCGCGGTCGTGCGGCAGCAGCCAGAACACCCGGCGGCGGAAGGTGCCGGAGGCCGCCGACGCCCTGGCGTCGGGCCCGATGACGGCGTATCCGACCATGCGGCCGTCGCGGTGGTACGGAGGCTTGCGCCTGCGGCTGGGCAGGCGGTCCAGAGACTGGCGGACGTAGTCGAGGGGCTCGATGTCCTCCAGCCAGACGAGCTCGGTCTCGTGGACGAGATCCTCCGGATCGATCAGTGCGCTCACGAGGCCTCCTTCGTCGGCCACGCTCGTGGCACTGCTGCGTCCATGGTTCGCTCGCTCCGCTCACTCACGGCTGCGGCTCCTCGGCGGGAAGGTCGGAGATCAGGCCGATCCCCGGGTAGAACTTGCGCGAGTTGGACAGGACCATCTGCCTGGGCGAGGTCAGCCCGACCGCTTCGCGGACGCGGGCGGCGAAGGCGCGGGCCGAGACGGGCGTGGCCCCCTCGAAACCGCACCAGCGCGCGTACTCGGTGTACAGGCGGGCTTGTTCGGCTCTCATACCGGAATCCAGTTTGCACGTCTCGGAGATGAACCGCCCGACGTGGTCCTCGGTCTCCGCGTAGGCATCGGTGGCCAGCCGTACCCGCTGCGGGCCGCTCAGGTCCTTCTCCCCTAGCAGGTAGCGGCGGGCCCCGTCGACGAGCCAGGCGAGGATGCCCGGCCCCTCCTCCTGGACCAGGACGCGCGCCAGGTTGTCGATCTTGCGTTCCTCCGAGACGACCCGCTCGAACGGGATCAGCCGGATGCGCCGCCAGAACGCGAATCCCCCGCTGGTCACCTCGGGGCGGTGGTTGCCCAGCAGCCACAGGTGGTGGGTCGGGTCGAAGGAGAAGAAGTCCTGCCGCATGCGACGGGCCTTGATCTTGTCGCCGCCGGTCAGCAGCTTGACCCGGGCCTCGTCGAACTTGTCGCCGGGCTTGAGCTCGGAGCAGACGATGATGCGGCGCCCGTGCAGCTCGGCCAGGTCCGTGGGGTGGCCGTCGAACGTCTTGGCCATGAGGAACCCGGGCGGGGCCGCGTCGGCGTAGTCGCCCAGCAGCTGGAGCATCACCTCCAGCAGCACCGACTTGCCGTTCTTGCCCTGGCCGTACAGGAACGGCAGGACCTGCGCGCCGACGTCCCCCGTGACGGAGTAGCCGAGCAGCAGGTGCAGGAAGTCGACGGTCTGGCGGCCTTCGGCGTCGGTGCCGAAGATGTCGGCCAGGAAGCGCTCCCAGCGGGGGGTGGGCATGCGCTCGGGCGCCATCGTGGTCGAGCGGGAGTGGAAGTGCCTGGCCGGGTCCGGCGGGCTGATGACCCCGGTGCGCAGGTCGACGACGCCGGCGGGGGTGCACAGGGCGTACGGGTCGGCGTCCAGCAGCTCGGCGCCCAGCACCATCCCCGGGGCGGCCTTGGCCTGCGCCAGCAGCGCCTTCATTCCGGAGGTGGACAGCGAGCGGCGCCGGTGGCCGTGCAGGTCGCGGTCGCTGAAGACGCCGCGGACGTCCGTCACGGCGATGTTCTCGGCCATCTCCCCCGCGGCCCACATGACGGTGTCGCTCTCGTCGAGCTCCCAGCGGTGCCCGGTCCAGCGGTACCAGCCGAGCCCGGGGACGTGCCGGAAGTCCTTGCCGTACAGGCTCACGAAGAGCTTGGCGTTGCCGCGGTCGGAGAGCGAGTCCGGCAGCAGGCCGTCGCTGGTGGCCACCGCCGGCGACGGCGCAGACGACGACGCCTGCGATACCGCCTGCGATGCCGTCTGCGCCGTCGCCGTGGTGACGGCGGGCCCCTGAGGCTCGGCGGCCGCCCCTCCGGGACGCGCCGGCGCCGCGGTGACGGGCAGCGACAGGTCGAGTATCTGCTGGGCGACGGCGGCCGGGTCGAAGCCCCCCTGCCCTGGTGAGGGATTCATCGGTTGCCTTCAACGTGGAGACCCCGGCGTTCGGCCCCGGGAGCGGTGGTCGGGCGTCCTTCGAGGTGCAGCGGGTGGCGGGTCCCGGCCGCGAGGCCGCTGCGGATGACCTGCTCGCAGCGGCGGGCCTGACCCGGACGGGCCCGGACGGCCGCGTCGGTGAGCAGCCGCTCGGCCTCCGCCTGCCCGAGGTGGCCTGCGGCGACCAGCCCTCCGGCGGTGTAGGCGGCCAGGTTGAGCTTGGCGGTGAACCCCGCGCCCTCGGGTACGGCCTCGCAGGCGAGCACCTCGCCCAGGACCTTGTCGAGGGCGCGCGCGGCCCCCCTGCGGCCGCCTCCGGCCCTGACGACGGCTTCGCGGCCCCGGGGCGGCGCCATCGGGGCGAGGGCCTGCGCGGCCCGGTGGGGCGGTTCTGGGCGGTGTCCGGTGCGCACCAGCTCCCGGGCCAGCCACTCCGGCAGCGGGGAGGGGACGCGGCAGTCGCCGAGCGGGGCGTAGACCCCGTCGCCGGTGCGGGTGCCGGGGGCGATGATGTAGCCCCCTCCGGCCCTGACGTCGACCTGCCAGGCCAGGGCCCGGCCGGTGCCGGCCGCCGATCCGACGGAGCACAGGAACGGGCCCGCGGCGCCCGCGCGGTACCACACGTGCATCCCGCCGGACGGCGTCCGGACGCGCAGCGTGGCGGAGTCCTGCGCGGGGTCGGGGGCGCCGCGCAGCGCGGCCAGCAGCGCGAGCGCGTGGAACCCGGTGGCCAAACCGGTGAGGTCGACGCCATCCGGGATCGGGATGCCCGGCAGGACCCGGTCGCGGCCGGGCGGGGGCGAGGAGTGGGCGTCGATGTCGATGACGACCAGGTTCGCGGGCCCGCAGGCGACCCCGACTCCGAAGGCCGGGTTGGCGGTCCACCAGGAGGCGATCAGCTCAGGGTCGGTGGTGGCCGCGTGGAAGCCGTGGCACCAGCGGCCCGCCGCCAGGCAGGCGCAGGAGGCCGCCGGATGCCCGGTCCCCTGGCACCGGCGGCAGTTGCCCGCCGGGGTCTTCCTGCCGGGCGCGAGCGGGTGGACGGGCCAGCCCCGCGCCGCGCACCACCGGGCGACGGCGACGGACCGGTCTCGCCCCGCCTGCGGGTGGACCTCCTCTGGCGGCGTCACTGCGTCCCTTCTCGTCCGTGCGGTGGCCGTGGAGGCTCGGGTCGGCACCGGGGAGCCCGTCATCGGGCGGGTCCCCGCCGGGCCGCGGGACCGGCGGCGTCCCCGGAGTGACTCAAGCGACCGAAGCGACTGAAGATCCGAACATCAGCACAGGCTAGCGGAGAGTCGGTCCCCGGTGGGGGAACACGGCCGCGTGACGGTCATCGGTGAGCGAACGGGGAGAGAACCGGCGTCCGGTCCGTCCGGGGAGCGCCCGGGCGGACCTGAGCCGGACGGCCGGGCGGAGCGACCGGGAGCCAGCGACCGGAGGCGGGCGGCAGCGACTGGAGGAGTTCGGTCGCTGCTCTCGGTCGCCGGGATGGAACCCCAGCTCAACGCCGGTTTTCCCGCCGGAAAAGCGACTGAAGCGACTGAAGGACGGTATCTATGACGCGCACACGCGCAGGTCAAGTTCCCGTCATATACCCGAACCCGAGTCGCTTTGGTCGCTGACGCCCCTGGAAAACGCCTCTGACCTGGGGTTTCTTCAGCTACCGAACGGCAGCGACCGAAACCTCCGTCAGTCACTGCCGCACCGGGCCTTGACCTCCGGCAGGAAGAAGCGGCGACCGAAGCGACCGAAGCGACCGAAGCGACTGAAATCAGCAATTGTCATGATGTTCCGGGATGCTCGGTGCCCTCACGCCCGGGGCGGGTCCCCCGTCCTGAGCCTTTCTCCGGAGCGTCGTCCTCGCCGACCCGGCCACGAGGCCCCCCGGGTCCCCTCCCGGGACTCCCAGAGCCCGCCGGGACGGCTGCGGACGCCCGGATCGGCCGGGAGCTTAACGATTGCCGGGCGCGGCAACCCGCCTGCACCTTCCGCGCACTTCCGCCGCTACGTCGCCCCGGCTTACTGGAGGACCGCGGGCCGCTCCGGCAGGGCCCGCACCGGCCACCCGGAACCACCGCAGCACCGGCCGGAGACCTGTCTCCGTCGTAAGGATCCGTGTTCTCCATGACGTTCTCCACCCGCCTCGCCGCCCGTGCCCTGACCGCTTTCCTGGGAGTGTCGCTGGTCTCAGGAACGGTCGTCGCCGCCGGGAGCACCGCCTCCGCCGACAGCGGGGAAGGCCGGAAGGTCATGCTCAAGGGGTCGACCACCGCGTCCTACTACTGGGACGACGCCTCCGGCCGCAACGGCGACACCGGCCTGCCGGCCTCGGGCAAGCCGATGCAGAAGGGCCTGGCCGCGTCCCCCTCGTGGCCGCTGCTGACCGAGGGCTATGTCGTCTACAAGGGGAAGAAGGCGCCGTTCTTCGTCGGCGACCGCGGCCCCGGTGAGCCGTCCACCCGGGGCGTGATGCTGGACCTGGACGCCAAGACCTTCGCCGACCTGACCGGCGGGAGGTTCAACCCCGACACCCTCGCGGTGAACGGCAACGGCGGCAAGGGCCACATCAAGGTCGACTATGTGATCACCAAGTGGGGTCCGGGCGTCGGCAAGAAGAACCACCCGGTCCCGTTCGAGACCCGTGCCTGGTCGAGGAGGGACCGCGACCCTGCCGAGCCGGTCCTGCTCCGGGCCCCGGCCAAGCCCGCCAAGCCCGAGACCGTGCCGGCGCCCGCCGAGGTCCCGGCAGCGGGCAAGGCCCCGCAGGCCGCGCCCGTTCCGGCGGCGCCCCCGGCTCCGAAGCCCGCTCCGACGCAGAAGAACACGCCCGCTCCCGCCGCCGCGCAGACCCCTCCACCGGCGACGCTCAAGGCCGACCCCGTCTCCGCCTCGAGCGAGGAGGGCTCCTCCGTGCCGACCGGGTTCGTCTTCGCCCTGCTACTGGTGGCCGGCGTCGGCTCCTACGCCGGAGTGCGCCTGCTCAGCACCCGGCTGACCCGCGAACGGGGCTGACCCCGACCGATCCCCTCCGCCCCCGCCCCGCTCTCCGCGGGGCTCCCGAGGCCGCCACCGGACGTCCGGTGGCGGCCTCGGCACGTTTGCCGGCATTCCGGCGCGGAGCCGGCCTCCGGTCCGGAGCTCAAGTCCGGAGCCCGGGCCCGGAACCCGGAACCCCGGTGCCGCCCCACAGGGTCCGGCGGAAGTTGCCCCAGAAGTGGGCGCTGTCGTTGGCGCGCGGGAACGGCCCGTCGGGGACGGGCACGCCCAGGAACGCGCAGAGCGGTTCCCACCCCTGCTCCACCCGGTAGACCAGCAGCCGCTCGGGCGGCAGGGACCGGCGGACCTCGGCGTTGTGCCGCTCGAAGTAGCCGACGGCGCTGTCGCGGTCGAAGCCGATGGGGCGGCGGTCGCGGTTGAGCGCGCTCAGCATGCGGATGAAGGTGGCCGCACGGGTCCGGGAAGGCAGTGCCCGGAGCACCGGCCCGGCCAGGGGGTGACGCAGCAGGAGCGGGAGCCTGAAGATCGTTTTCCGGGCGCTGTCGTACCAGGCGTCCGGATCGCGCTCGGTGAGGATCACCTTCGCGGCGGGATGGTCCTCGGCCAGTTCCCTCCAGTAGGCGGCGGCGGGGAAATCCACGCACGCCCGGTAGCCGCGGAAGACCGTGTCCCAGTCGCGGGCCCCGCCTTCCGCGACGTCGATCCACTGGCGCATCCGCGCGACACTGCCGACCACCTCGTACATGTGGTAGCAGGGATCGAACCCCAGCCGTTCGAGCGCGACCTTGAGAGAACTGGTTCCGGTCCGTCCCAGTCCCGCACCGATGACCTGCAGCATGCTTCCAGCGTCTCACCGGCCCCGCGGGCCGGAGCCCGTACCCGCCGGAGAACAGCGGGTACGGCCCCCGGCCCCCGGTGATCCGGACGGGTCAGACGGTGAAGCGGCCGACGACGCCGGACTGGGCGCCGGCCTCTTCGGCGGAGGCGGCGATGCGTGCGGAGACCTGGGACAGGTGCGTGGAGGAGGTCGTCAGGGAGTCGCTGTGGGCGATGACGGTGGAGACGGTGGTGCGCAGGGCCTCGGTGGTGTCGTCCAGTGCCCGGCCGAGGTGGCCGAGCTCGTCGCGGCGGGTCATGCCCAGGCGGACGGTCAGGTCGCCGCGGGCCACCCGGCCCAGGGCGTCGACCACGACGGTCAGCGGGCGCACGACCGACCGGGTCACCCGGACGCTGAGCACGGTAGCCAGCAGCAGCGCGGCCGCCAGCGTGCCCCACAGCGCCTTCAAATCTAGCGAGGGGACTGCCGGGTTCACCCGGCAGGGGAATCGCTTCCCTGTTACAGTTTTTTTGCTTGAAACGGGCAGGGCTTGTCCGTCGCCTACCTTGGCAGAGGAAAGCGAGAAGCCGCTCCCTTCAGGGAGCGGAGGAGTCACGACCTTGTCGTCCTCGATGAAGAACTGGTCCCAGGCGGGCTCCAGCTTGTCGAACTGCGCCCGCTCGGCTGGCTTCAGGTGCTCGACGCGGGTGTTCTCCAGGGTCTCGTACAGGGACTTCTTGGCGTAGAGCTGTCCCTGGCGGTTCATCGAGTCGGGCGCGGTGGCGGCCTTACCGCCCATGGCGGTGCCGGCGTCGGCGGCCACGAGGGCCTGCCAGCCGGTCAGGTCGGCGACGTGGTAGGCGAAGGTCTGGACGTCGTCCTCGACCTGCTCCAGCCGGTCGCCGCGAGGCCGGGCTCAGCCGTCCTGGGGCAGTTCGAACCAGACCACGCGCCCCGGGCCGCCGGGGCCGGACTGGCCCCAGCGGGTGGCGCACAGCTCCACGATGGCCAGACCGCGGCCGCCGGGGAGCTGTTCGGCCTCGAGGTCGAGCGGGCGCACGTGGGGGGTCTTCAGCGTGCTCCCGCCGTCGGCGACCTCCACCCGCAGGAAGGGGCCGCGCAGGTAGACGCTGACCTCGAAGAAGCCGCCGACGCCGCTGCACGTGTGCTGGACGGCGTTGGTGGCGAGCTCGGAGGTCATCAGGACGGCCTGCTCCGCGGCGGCGCGGCCGGCGGCCGCCAGCGCCACGAACCGGCGGGCCTGCCGTACCTGATCGGGCAGACCGGCGAAGCGGCGGCGCATCAGGAGCGTCATGGAGGAGAGGCCGTCCGGGCAGGGGTCCGCGACGGCGATGGGGGCGGTGTCGCCGGGCGGACGCGCGGCCCGGGCGGAATCGTTGTTCTCAGACATGGTCGTCACGCGTTCAGATGAGCGCGATGTCCTGTTCTACGGAGGTCGCCGTCAAATACAGCTCGAACCATGTCTCGTCGTCCACCGAGGAGGGGATCCACGAGGAGCGGACCTGGTGGCGCTCCTCCTCGTACTGCAGCGCGAACACGCGCAGCTCGCGTATCCAGCGGGGATCGACCTTCTGGACGATCACATCGAAGTCCGGCATCGCCGTGTCTCCTCAATCCGTTGAGAAATCTCTTCGTCAATCCCTTGACGCCGGCTCTCCCGCCTCCCGTTCGGGGATGGGTCACCACTCCGACATTCGGCAGGAGACGAAGCGACTGAAGTTGCCGGTCGGGTGCTTTTCGGGAGCGATCTCCACCGGCCCGCCCATCACCACGTAATGAATTCGGTTGGTAACATTCCGACATGAGGTGTCCGGGCAGGGGGGTCCGGTTCACACCTCGTGCCGGATGATCGCGCGCGGTGATCCGGACAGGGGGCGAAGATCGGGTGGTGGACGCTGGTGCAGCCTCGCGTGCTTGTGATCGAGGACGAGGAGGACGTCCGCGATCTCCTGCAACGTCATCTCAACGGCCTGGGATGCCAGGTCCGGACCGCCGCGAACGGCGAGATCGGGCTGCTCCTGGCCGTCAGCGATCCTCCCGACCTGGTCGTCCTCGACATCCGTCTTCCCGGAGTCGACGGCAGGGAGGTGGCGCGGACCCTGCAGAACGACCCGCGCACCCGCGACTGCAGGATCGTCGTCACATCGGTCCTCGACGCCGAGGACCTCCTCGACATCAACGCCGACGCCGTGCTCCCCAAGCCGTTCCGGCGCGCAGACGTCAAGAAAGCCGTGGACTCACTATGGGAGGTGAACTGACGCGATGGCCACCATTCTCATCGCCGAGGACGACGCCGACATCCGCGACCTCGTCGTCTTCAAGTTGGAGCAGGGCGGCCACACCGTCATCCCGGTGGGTGACGGCCGGTCGGCGCTGCGCACCGCCCGCGAACAGGATCCCGACATCGTCCTGCTGGACGTCATGATGCCCGGCATGTCGGGCATCGACGTCTGCCGTGAGCTGCGCCGGGACGCGCAGACGGCCGAGCTGCCGATCATCCTCCTCACCGCCCGCGCCCAGGAGAGCGACGTGGAGAACGGGCTGACCGCCGGTGCCGACGACTACATCGTCAAGCCGTTCAGCCCGCGCGTGCTCGCCGAGCGCGTCCAGTCCGTCCTGACCAGGACACGGGCTTGAGCACGGTCGACCTGGTCTCCGTCACGCTGGCGCTGCTGCTGTACGCGGTGAGCATGCTCGGGGCCGTGATCGTCACGGGTCGCGTGGTACGCCGCCGCAGGGACCGGCGCGACGCGCGGCTGGCCGCCGAGGCCCGCCCCTACCTGCTGGAGCTCACCGGCGGCGACGCCGACATCGACGAGCCGCTCCGGCGGCTGGCCGCGCTGGACCGGCGCCGCTGGAAGGCGGTCCAGCCCAGCGCGACCTCGCTGCTCGGCAAGGTCAGCGGCCACGCCCACGCGGCGCTGGTGCGCCTGTTCGAGGAGCGCGGCATCGCCCGGGACGCCCTGCGCGACCTGACCCGGCGCGGAGCGGTACGGCGGGCCGCCGCCGCCCACGTGCTGGGCCTCATGCGCCACGCCGAGGCCGTCCCCGCCCTGATCCGCCTGCTGTCGGACCGCAACCCCGAGGTGCGGGCCGTCGCCGCGCGGGCCCTGGGGCAGGTGGGCGCCCCGAGGCGGCCGGGCCGCTGCTGGAGTGCCTGGCCGCGGGCCGGCCGGGTCCCCTTCGACCTGATCGCGCAGTCGCTGATCCGGATCGGGCCGGCCGCCCGGCCGGCGCTGGGCAAGGCGCTCTCGCACTCCGACCCGGCGGTCCGCGCCATCGCCGCCGAAGTGCTCGGCCTCATCGGCTCCGTCGGCTCGGTCGCGGCGCTGGTCCGCGCGCTGTCGGTGGACCCGTCCGTCGACGTGCGGACGCGGGCCGCCCGCTCGCTCGGCCGGCTCGG
>NZ_CDRNDK010000241.1:0-9581 GCF_977012225.1 Planomonospora algeriensis
CCGGCCCCGCGCCGGCGGAGGGCCAGCGCGCCGCCCGGCGCGGGGCCGGTCAGGGGACGGGCGACACCCAGCGGGACACGTCGTCCGGGCTGGACAGACAGCTTCCCTGAGGAATCCGCGCGCCGCTCCAGACGTCCAGCCGGGGGAAGACGCTGACCCCGCACAGCCGGAGGCCGCCGTGCAGCCGCACCTCGTCGCCGAACGCGCAGAACCCCTCGGTGACGACGGGACGGCCTGGTCCGGAGCGGATCTCGACCGCCGCGCCCAGGACCGTGTCGGACAGGTCGGCGCCCGGCCCGATGATGCCGTGCTCCCCGCACACCACCCGGTGCAACCGGCTGCCCGCCCCGATGTCCACCCCGTCGGCCACGTCGGAGTCGACGAGCACCGCCCCGGGGCCGACCTCCACGTCCCTGCCGATGCGCACGCCCGGCCCGATGCGCACGCTCCCGTCCAGGATCTTCTCCGCCAGGGTCCTGCCGGAGGTCCCGTCCCGCAAGTAGAGGCTGCTCTCGTGGATGCGCGGCCCCATGCGCCCGCTCAACCGCGGATAGCCGCCCCGGAGCACCTGGCGGGTGGTCAGCAGGAAGTCCTGCGGGCTGCCCAGGTCGCCGAACCTCCCGATCCGGTGGGCGGCGACGGGATGCCCCCGGGAGACCAGGTACGGCAGCAGGTCGCCGCCCCAGTCGAGCCGCCGCCGGGCGAGCTCCTTCAGGCAGGGGTCGCGGGCGGCCTCCCGCAACCGGCCGCAGTCGATCAGGTACATCCCCGCGTTCGTCTCCAGCCCGCCGGCGCCGGCCAGCCGCTCGGCCTCCGCCGGACCCGGCTTCTCCATGAACCGCCGGACCGACCCGTCCGCGCCGCGCAGGAGCACGCCGTACCTGCCGGCGGCCTCGGCCGGCGAGCGGGAGACCGTGGCGACCGTGACGACGGCGCCGGCCGCCCGGTGCGCCTCGGCCATCGCGGCCAGGTCGAACTCGAAGACGGAGTCCGTGGGGAAGACCAGGGCCGGTCCGCCGAGGTCCCAGTGCTCCAGGCAGCGCAGCGTCGCCTCGCCGGAACCGGTGTTGTCCTGGTCGAAACGGGGCCGGGAGTAGCGCACGCTGACCCCGAACCGCTCGCCGTACTCCAGGATGGCCTTGGTCTGGGCGCGGTTCTCGTGGCCGTTGGCCGCGACGTAGAAGTCGGCCACCCCCTGCTCCGCCAGCAGCTCGACCGACCATTCGATCAGGCTCCGCCCGGCCAGCCGCATCGCCGCCTTGCTGCGCAGGTAGTCGGGGGTCGTGAGGGTCAACGGCCGGGCGCGGATCCCCTTCCCGCCGGCGAGAGCGATCGCGCGCACCCTGCCCGCCCGTCTGCCCGTCCGTTCGTTCGTCCGTCCGTCCGTTCGTTCGTCCATCCGTGTCCTTAGCGAGAGCCTGCGAGAATGAAGGAGATGATCCGCCGGTAGCCGTCGACGAGCGGATGCCGGGGATGGGCCGTCACGAACAGCTGCTCGGCGGAGAGCCGGCTCATCTCCGGCGCGTACGGCAGGACCGCCGTCACCTCGCAGCCGTAGACCGCCTCCGCCGAACTGTGCAGCTCCGGCCCCAGCGCCCCGCCCTGCACCATGTTGACCACGACGGCGCGGTGCGAGCAGCCGAGCTGGTCGGCCAGGGCGACGGTCTCCGGAGCGCTCGTCAGGCCCAGCCGGTCCGCCCGGGTGAGGATGACCATCGCGTCCGAGCTGGCCACCGACATCACCGTCTCGGTGTTGATGCCCGTGTGGGTGTCCAGCAGCAGCACGTCCAGGCCGAGCGCGCCGCCGAGCCGGGCGAAGCCCTCGTTGAGCAGGCCCACGTCGTACCCGGCCGCCGTGATCTCGTTGATGGCGCCCACGCTGCTCCGCGCCGTGACGACCGACAGGCCCTCGCCGACCGGGTACACCGCGTCCTCGATCTCGCAGCGGCCGGCGAGGTAGTCCACCAGGGAGCACTCGCTGCGCAGCCGGTCGATCCCGAAGATCGTGTCGACCGACGGCGACTGGATGTCGGTGTCCACCAGGGCCACGCGGTGCCCCTGCGCCGCCATGAGCGCGGCCATGCTCGCCGCCGTGCTGGACTTGCCCGTGCCGCCCCGGGAGGAGTGCACGGTGATGATCCTCGTCATCCCCGCCCCCGCTGGACGGCCATCATCGTGATGTCGTCCGACTGCTCGGCGGTGCCGACGAAGGCGTTGAGCGCCCGGTCGACCCGCTGGATCATGCTGCCCTCCGGGGTGTCGCCCTCGCGCAGCAGGTCGAGCAGGCGGGCGTCCCCGAAGAAACCCCCCTGCTCCGACCGGGCCTCGGTCACCCCGTCGGTGTAGATGAACAACCCGTCGCCCGGCTCGATGTGGGCGTAGCCGAGCGAGAACGAGCAGTCCGGCACGACGCCCACGGCCGGTCCCGTCGGGTCCAGCGCCTCCGGTTCGCCGCCGGCCGCGCGCACGAGCATCGGCGGGTTGTGCCCGCCGTTGACGTAGACGACGCTGCCGGTCGACGGGTCGAGCACGGCGAAGAACATCGTCGCGAAGTACCCCTGCCGGATGTGGTTGCGGGTGAGGTAGCCGTTCGTCCCCGCCACCGCGTTGAGCAGCGGCATCGCGCCGACGACCGGGGTCATGCGGCCGTCGAGCGAACGGCTCCTGCTCAGGTCCTGCGTCAGCTGGTCGACCGCGATCATGCTCTGCGCGCCGCTCTGCTCCGCGGTGTGGCGCAGCAGGCTGCGGATCAGCGCCATGAACAGCGCCGCGCCGACGCCCTTGTCGCAGACGTCGGCCACGACCAGCCCCAGCCTGCGCCGGTTGACCAGCTCGAAGGCGTCGTAGAAGTCCCCGGCCACGGTCCGCGCCGGCCGGTAGCGCACGTCCAGCCGCCAGCCGTCGGGCGCGGGCAGGGACTCCGGCAGGAAACCGAGCTGGATCTCCCTGCCGATCTCCAGTTCCCGCTCGTAGCGGAGCAGGTCCGCCTTGCCCTCGATCTCCTGGAGGGTCCGGTCGATCTGCTGCCGCTCGTGGCAGGTGCGCAGCCGCGCCTGGACCAGGGGGGTGAGGAAGGGCGGCACGAGGTAGTCCATGCCGCTGCGGATGTGCCGCTCCAGCGCGCCGAAGTCGTCCTCGGTGAACGCCAGGGCGACGGGCGGCCGCCCCTCCTCGTCCAACCGGCGGCAGACCGCCCGCACGATGTTCGGCGGGATGTCGGCGGAGGTCAGCAGGACGTCCGCGGCGGGGGTCCGGGCCGCCCCCAGCACGTCGGCGGGCGACCGTATCTGCACCCCGGCCCCGGCCTCCTTCAGTGCCAGCCGCAGCTGATCCGGCAGCTGTCTGCGGTCGTCCAGGGCCAGTACCCGCATCTCGTTCATCCCGCCTCACCTGCCCGGTCGTGGCGGCGGACCAGCAGGGTGCTCCTGTTGCGCCCGGACACCAGCTCGTAGGTGAACCCGTCGAGCGCGGTGAGCGCGAGGAAGACCCCCAGCCCGCCGATCCGCCGTTCGGCGACGGGAACCTTCCACTCCGGGGGGCGGAGCCCGGCCCGGGGATCGAACGGCGGCGCGTCGTCCTCGAAGCGGACCCAGACCGTGTCGCGGTCCACGCCCCCCTCCAGGTGCAGTTCGCCCTCCCGGCCCCGGTACCCGTGCGTGATGACGTTGGTCACCAGCTCGTCCGCGGCCAGGCGCAGGCGGTAGGCGGTCGCAGGCGTCAGACCCGCCCGTTCGGCGAGCGACCCGATGTAGCGCGCCACGACGTCGAGCGACTCGAGCGACGCCGGAATGCGGGGCATCGTCTTCACGAACCGGTCATCTCGATGCTGCGGTCCAACCCGGCCATGCGGATGGTCCGGACGACCGGTTCGATGGCTCCGTCGATCACGATCTCGACCTCGTCGCCCATCTTCTGCCGGGCGAACACCAGCGCGCGCAGCCCCGCGCTGGCGAGGTAGGTCAGCTCCCCGGCCTGCAGGACGAGCCGCCGGGCGCCCGCGGCCGCGGCCTCCTCGATGGTGTCGTGGAACTCGCCCGCGGTCGACGCGTCGAGTTCTCCGGTCAGGCGGATGGTCGCGGTGTCCGCGTCCGTGCTGAGGGTCGCGTTGAACGCCATGGTGGTGGCCTCCTTGGGTCAGTTCTCACGGCCGATGAGGATGAGGACGGATCGGGGGGCGATCGGCCGACGCCGGGGGTCGGCCACGGCCGGCTCGGCGCCGGGCTCGCACACGTCGTACGGCGCCGCGGCGGCGGTGTCGGCGGCCACGTGCCATCCGAGGCCGCCCGGCAGCTCCGGCAGCTCCAGGTCGTGCGCCTCCCAGTGCGAGTTCATCGCCACGTAGACGTGCTCGATCCCGCCGTCCGCATCGGGACCGCAGCGCAGCAGAGCGAGCAGCCGGGAGCTGTCCGACCAGTCGGGCTCCCACGGCCGCACGCCGTGCCAGCTGACGTCCGGCAGGCCGCCGGCCACGTCCGCGCCCTGCGGGTGGCGCAGCGCGCGCACCACCGGGTGGGCGCGCCGGAAGGCGATCATCCCCCGGACGAAGCGGAGCAGCTCGGCGTTGGCCTCGACCAGGCCCCAGTCGAGCCAGGACAGCTCGTTGTCCTGGCAGTAGGTGTTGTTGTTGCCGAGCTGCGTGCGGCCCACCTCGTCGCCGGAGAGCAGCATCGGCACCCCCTGGCTGGTGAGCAGGATCGCCATGGTGTTCTTCATCTGCCGCAGGCGCAGGGCGTTGATCTCCGGATCGTCCGTCGGGCCCTCGGCCCCGCAGTTCCAGCTGTTGTTGTCGTTCGCCCCGTCCCGGTTGCCCTCGCCGTTGGCCTCGTTGTGCTTGTCGTTGTAGGACACCAGGTCGTTGAGGGTGAACCCGTCGTGCGCGGTGACGAAGTTGACCGAGGCCGCGGCGCCCCGGCCTCCGTACAGGTCGGGCGAGCCCACGATCCGCGTCGCCAGCTCCCCCACCGTGCCGGTGTCGCCCTTGACGAACCTGCGGACGGTGTCGCGGTACTTGCCGTTCCACTCCGACCAGCGGCCGTAGCTGGGGAAGCGGCCCACCTGGTACAGGCCGCCCGCGTCCCACGCCTCGGCGATCAGCTTGCTGTTGCGCAGGATGGGGTCGTAGGCGAGCTGCTCCAGCAGCGGCGGGTTGGGCAGCGGGGTGCCGTCGGGCGCGCGGTCCAGGATCGCCGCCAGGTCGAAGCGGAACCCGTCGACGCGGTACTCCGACACCCAGTGGCGCAGGCAGCCGAGCACGAAGTCGCGGACCACCGGGTGGTTGCAGTTGACGGTGTTGCCCGTGCCGCTGAAGTTGTAGTAATACCCCTCGGGGGTGAGCATGTAGTAGGTGGCGTTGTCCAGCCCCCGGAACGAGATCGTCGGCCCCTGCTCGTTGCCCTCGGCGGTGTGGTTGAAGACGACGTCGAGGATGACCTCGATGCCGGCCCTGTGCAGGTCCTTGACCAGGGACTTGAACTCGTCGGCCTGCATGCCGTACTTGCCGGTGGCCGCGTAGCCCGCCTTGGGGGCGAAGAAGCCGACGGTGTTGTAGCCCCAGTAGTCGTACAGGCGCCGTCCGCCGACCGGATCGGTGCGCGGGTTGTCGAACTCGTCGAACTCGAAGATCGGCATCAGCTCGACGCAGTTGACGCCGAGCTCCCTCAGGTAGGGGATCTTCTCCCGGAGGCCGGCGTACGTGCCCGGCGCCGACACCCCGGAGGAGGGATGCCGGGTGAAGCCCCGCACGTGCGTCTCGTAGATGACGAGGTCGTCCAGCGGGATCCGCGGCGCCCGCTCGTCCTCCCAGTCGAAGTCGTCGAAGACCAGCCGCGCCCGGTACTGGTAGGGGTCGTCCCAGTCCGGTTCCCGGCCCCACACCTCCCGCCCGGACAGCAGCCGCGCGTGCGGGTCGGTCAGCACGCGGGTCGCGTCGAACCGGTCGCCGCGCCGCGGGTCGAACGGCCCGTCGGCGCGGAAGCCGTACTCCAGGTTCTCGTAGTCGAGCCCGAAGACCGTCATCGCGAACACGCTGCCGATGCGGTAGTCGTCGGGGAAGGGCAGCTCCGCCGCCGGCTCCGCGGCCCCCCGCTCGAACAGCACCAGGCTCATGGAGGTGGCGCGGTCGGAGTACACCGAGAAGTTGACCCCGCCCGGCACCAGGGAGGCGCCGTAGGGGAACGGCCTGCCGTGCCGGACGCGGTACCCCCCGATCTCCCGGGTCGGGAACGCGTCGATCCGCTCGCGGACGTCGAAGACGCTCATGACTCCACGCGCTCCAGCTCGGTCTCGACGTCCGTGCCGATCTCGAAGAAGTCCAGGAACCCGGTGGCGGACATCACGAACATCAGCTCCTCCGCCAGCCCCAGCAGGACGATCCTCGTCTCGGCCTCCTGGCCCCGCCGGTGCACCAGCAGCAGCGTCCGCAGCCCGGCGCTGGAGATGTACGGCACCGCGCCGAAGTCCAGGAGCAGGACGGAGCGCTCCCTGATCAGGGGGAGCAGCTGCTCCTGCAGCGCCGTCGAGGTCAGGCTGGTGATCTCCCCCTCCAGCCGCACCACCGTGGTGTTGCCGGTGACACTGTGGCTGACCTTCACGCTCATCGCCTCTCCCCTCTCTGCGGCACGAGCCGCACCCGCACCTTGACCCGGCCCTGCCGCTCGCCGAGCCGCACGGTGAGCGCCTCGGCGTCGAAGTCGGCGTGCGGCTCGCCGGCCACCTCGACCTGGTCGATGCGCACCGATCCCGGGGGCAGCAGGTCCGGTGAGACCCGCAGGGTCCGCTCCGGCAGGTCCGCCGGGTCGGGCTTGAAGTAGAAGTCCATCGGGTTGCCGTTGATCAGCAGGTTGTTGTAGACGGCCGCCAGGAAGCACAGCTCCGCCGAGTGGTACATGCTCATGGAGTGGCTGCCCTTGAGCCGCTCGGTGCCGAGCAGGTACGGCATGCCGCTGGCCAGGACGTTGAAGTAGACGGCGCCCTCGTCGTGGTCGAGGAAGAACGCGTTGTAGAACGACTCGGCGGCGCGGGCCTCGTCCAGGAAGGACTCCTCGCCGGTCGTCCCGGCCAGGATGAGGTAGGCCAGGATCGCCTGCTCCTGCTGCCACCAGGCCTTGCGGTCGTGCCAGACGAACCGGTGCTGCTCCTCGCCCTCCCGCAGGACCCGCTCGACCACGTCGTACCAGCCGCCGCGCTGCCGGTCGCCGCCGACCGCGGGCATGATCTGCCCGATGTGGGCGGCCAGCTCGGAGTAGGCGGCCTTGGGGCGCAGGGAGTGCATGCGCATGAGGTTCCAGGCGATCTTCAGGTTGTGGCCCACCACGGCCCGGTTCTGCTGCCAGCCGTGCGTGGTGTCGTGCGACCAGTCCCGGTGGAAGCGCTCCTGGACGAACGGGCTGGCCTTGTCGTCGGGGAAGTGCTCGACGATGGTGTCGAAGGTGTACTCCAGGAACTCCGCGTACCGCTCGTCGCCGGTGGCGAGGTACAGGTTGATCAGGTAGGCGGGGGCGTGGTCGCCGACCGAGTTCCAGTTCTTGCGCGCCCGGTTCGGGCCGAGCGACTCGTGGTCGGGGCTCAGCAGGATCGGGTCGATGTGCGAGAAGTACCCGCCGAGCTCGCGGTCGAGGAAGAACTTGTCGAACAGCCGGAGCGTGGCGTCGGCGTCGTCCTTGATCCGCGGGTCGCCGGTGATCCGGTAGGTCTGGATCGGGCCGGCCAGCGCGTAGATCTGCTCGTACATCGGGATCGCGTCGTAGTCGTCGGAGAACTCCGAGGTGAACAGCTTCTTCTCGCTGTCCCCGTCGACCCTGACCCCGTGATACCAGTAGACGACGTCCTCGTCGGTGTCCACGAAGCGCATGTGCGCCCGCAGGTACTCGGTGCCCCGCTCGGCGACCTCCAGGTAGTCCTCGTCCCCGGTCAGCAGGTAGGCCGAGGCCATGCCGTACACCAGGCGCGAGATCGTGTCGGTCTCCTGCACGTGGCTGGAGGTCTTCTCGCCGCCCAGCCGGATCATCGTCCGGTAGTCGCGGAAGTCCACCGGCCCGTCGCCGAACTGGGCGCGCCGGTAGAAGCCGGCGATCTCCCTCAGCTGCCCGGCCCACCAGCCGGACTCCTCGAAGCGCATGTCACCGGTGCGCCGGCCGAGGAAGACGATCCGCTTGGCGTCGAAGCGGTACCCCTCGCTCCACGGGTAGAAGACCCCGTAGGCGAACAGGAACCGGCCCGGCTCCAGCATGTCCTCGAAGTGGCCGGTGGCGTCCACGTACGGCTCGCCCAGGTTGCGCAGGAGCTCGGCGCTCGGGCCGCCGGAGACGGACACGGCGAACCGCCTGCCGTCGAGGGTGTCGAGCGTGACCGTTCCGGCCCCGCGGTCGTAGGCGGCCACGTGACCGGCGATCGTGTCCGAGAAGGTGAAGTTCACCGGGACTCCTCTCTCCGTGCGAGCAGGTCGATGAGCGTCCTGGCGAACAGGTGGCAGTGCCGGCCGGTCCGGCCGGTCACCAGGTCCCCGTCCACCACGACGTCCTGGTCCACGTAGTCGGCGCCCATGTTGCGCACGTCGCCGACGAGGTTGTTGTGACAGGTGATCTTCCGGCCGCGCACCGTCTGCGGGATGGACGAGGCCAGCCACATCCCGTGGCAGATGATCCCCTTGAGCAGGGACGGCTCGTCGAACGCGCGGCGGAGCAGGTCGGCGGCCGGGGCGAGGACGTCGACGTCCTCGGTGTAGCGCAGCCGGTCGGACACCATGCCCGACGGCACGACGAGCGCCGCGTAGTCGGCGAGGTCGGCCTCCTCCAGGCTGCGGGTGACGGTGAGCGGGGCCCGGTACTCGTGACCGGTGAACGTGATCGACTCGTTGCCCCACAGCCGGGTGAGCAGGTCGACCTCGGCGCCCTCCTCGGCGAATCTCAGCTGGTAGTAGAAGATCTCCGGCTCGAAGAAGTCGCTCTCCATCAGGATCGCGATCCGCGAGCCGGACAGCGGCCCCTGGGCCGTCTGCACGTCGGACACGGTCTGGCCTCCCTAGTCGGTCCGCAGGTCGACGAGGAAGGGCCCGTCGTCCGCGAACATCCGCTCGACGGCCTCCTCGACCTGGTCGGGCTTGTCGACCTTCACGCCGTCGACGCCGAACCCGCGCGCGATGTCGACGAATCCCAGTTCCGGCCGGGACAGGTCGAAGGAGCGCGGGGACGCGTGCGGCTCGACGCCGCGCTCCCGCCAGTACTGCTCGATGTTGTGGTCCAGCAGCCGGTAGGAGTGGTTGTTGCAGACGACGAACTTCGCGCCGACCCCGTGGCGCACCGCGGTCGCCAGCGCCTGGAAGGTGTACATGCTGCCGCCGTCGCCGGTGAAGGCGACGACCGCCCGCTCCGGTCTGGCGATCTTCATCCCGATCGCGCCGGGGATGCCCACCCCGAGCGACCCGCCCCGGGTCTGGAACCAGTGGCCGGGCGCCCCGGGCGGCAGGTGCGCGCCGATCACGGCGGAGGCCGTCAGGCTCTCGTCGAACACCATGAGGTCCGCCGGCGCGCGGGCGGCGACCCGCCGGGCGAACGCGGCGGTCAGCGAGTCGTCGTCGGCTCCCG
>NZ_CDRNDK010000242.1:0-9574 GCF_977012225.1 Planomonospora algeriensis
CCCGCCGCCGGGGCGGTCCAGCGCTCCCAGCTGGACGCCGCCCTGCGCGACACGGCCGCCGCCGCTTCGGCGGGACTGCCCGAACCGTGGGCGGCGGCCGTACGGCGCGCGGCGCGGTCGCACGCCGACGAGCTGGAGGACGCGCTCGACCGGGCGGTGGCGACCACCTCGCTCGGCGCGTCCCGCAGGCCGCTGTGGTGGCGGATGGCCGGGGCGGCGCAGTGGCTGGTGCTCGCGGCGGCGGTGGCGGGCGCGCTCTGGCTGCTCGGCCTGTTCGCCATGGACTACCTGCACCTGCCCGAACCGCCCGTGCCGACCGCCGGTGAGCTGCCGTGGCCCACCCTGCTGCTGCTCGGCGGGCTCTTCCTCGGCGTGGTGCTCGCGCTGCTCTCCCGGGCCGCCGCCTGGCTCGGCGGGCGGCGGAGGGCCCGGAAGGCGGCCGGGGCGCTGCGCGCGAGCGTGGAGCGGGTCGGCCGGGAGCTGGTCCTGGACCCGGTGGAGGCGGAGCTGTCCCGCCACCGCCGCTTCACCGAGGCCATCGCCGCGGCCCGGCGTGGAGCCTAGGAACCCTCGGCGAGCCGCTCGAGATCGATGATCACGTCCTTCCCCTTGAGCGCGTACGCCACCAGGGTGCTGTGACCGGCGGTCTCAGAGGATTTGATTCCCGAATTCGCGGCAAAAAAAGGGAGTAGGATGGGAGCGGAGGAAGGAGCACCCGAATGATCGACGTCAGGTCCCGAGGATCTTCGCCGGGGGCGGTCAGGAAGAGTCGGCTCCGGAGCGCCTCGGCGCGGAGCGAGCACGAAGCGACGGGGGGTTCTCACGTCCCGCGCAGGAAGGAAACCGAGGAGCGGGCGGTGCTGGGCCTGTTCGGCCAGGTGCGGAAACTGGACGAGGTCGTCGCCGGCACCAAGGAGAGCGATACCCGCGACACGGTCAGAGAGGTCCTCCAGGACCTGCTCGCCCAGGCCGAGCCGGTGCGGGCGACGATCGCGTCCAAGATCCTGGGCGTCGACGAGAAGACCGTGCGCGCGTGGGTCAAGGAAGGGCTGCTCACCCGGGTCAAGGGAAGCCCTCGGCTGGTGGTCGAGGCCGGGCGCTTGTACATCGTGGCGATGCTCGTCCAGGATCTCCGCAGGTCCGGCCGGAACCGCAATCTCGCTGAGGCGGTCTGGCACCGCCTTCAGGATCAGGAGCTTCTGGAGGACGGGCTGCTGGCCGACGGGCTCCAGCAGATGCGGCAGGGCGAGGGGCGCCCTTGGAAGGAGGTCAAAGCGGAGTGGGACTCCAAGAACTCGGAGCTCACCACCGGTGAAGACTGAGGTCTATCTCTCGGTCCTCGCGGAGAAGCAGGCCGAAACCCTGCGCGGAGCCGGCCGGAGGACCTTCACCGGCTTCGTCGACGATCTTGAGTCGCGAGGCTGTGCGGCTCTGGGATATCGGCTCACCGGGGATGTGCCGGTGAATCGATTGTGCGTCAAGCACCTGAGAGGTGCGATGCGTGTCGTGGTCGCCTTCGAAGAGCCGGGCGCCGCGTGGGTGCTGATGCTGGGGCCCATGATGAGCACGATCGGGCACGTGACGTGTACACCTTGTTGTGGGAGGCGTGCGGTCTGGACGCGCCGCCGCCGGGCGAGCGGACAAAGCCCGCCTGCTGCGAGGAGGACGGGAAGGGGCCGAGTCTGCAGACGGTCGAAGATCTGGTGACCCGCTGCCGCGATCTGGCCAAGCCGCCTCGTCGACGCAGGCGCGCAAGCTGAAGATCTCCGTATGGAGCGGACGCGTCTTCGGTCCCGTCGAACGCCTCCCGGACCGAGCCGACGGATCCCGTTGAAGACACCGTGGTCAGTCAGATCAAGAGCCAAGCTCTCCCGGGAGGCGTTCCCCTACATCCTCACTGTCAGCTCAGGGCGGTGGCGGCGTGGCGGAGGGCGTCGAGCAGCGGGATGAGCAGGGGGTGGCGCTCAGCGCCGCGCCGTACGGCGGCGAAGACCCGGCGCTGCGGGCCCGCGACGGGGCGGATCACCACGCCGGACAGGTCGGCTCCGCGCAGCGCCAGCCGCGGCACCATCGCCACGCCCGCTCCGGCCGAGGCCAGGGCGACCACCGCGCGGAAGTCGTCGGAGGAGTGCGCGAAGGCGGGGGCGAACCCGGCGTGCTCGCAGGCCAGGGCGATCACGTCGTGGCAGGGGTTGCCCGGATAGGGGCCGATCCAGGTCTCGCCCGCCAGGTCCGCGACGGTGATCGTCTCCCCGGGGAGGGCCGCATCCGTCGCGGTCACGCCCGCCGTACCCGCCGGGTCGGTGTCCGCCGTACCTGCCGTGCCCGCCGGATCGACGCCCGCCGGGGCGATGTCCGTCGTTTCCGTGCTCGTCGTTTGCGTGCGCGCCGCACCCATGCGCGCCGCACCCGCCGGGCGCGTGAGGCGGTGGTCGCGGGGGAGGACGACGTCGAACGGCTCGGAGTAGAGCGGGATGCGGGAGAGCCGCCGGTCGTCCTCGCCCGGAGCACCGCGGTACTCCACGGCGACGGCGACGTCGACCCCGCCGTCCAGCACCATGGTGAGGCTCTGGTCGCCCTCGGCGTCCAGGACGCGCACCCGCAGGCCCGGCTCCTTCTCCCGGAGCACGCCCACCGCCGGGGCCACCACCAGCCCGATCGCGGTGGCGAAGGAGGCGACCTGCACCTCGCCCGCCGCACCGGTCGTGTAGGCGGCGATGTCGGCCTCGGCCCGCTCCAGCTGGGCGAGGACCTCGTTGGTGTGGCCGAGCAGGATGCGGCCGACGGCGGTCAGCCGTACGCCCCGGGCGTCGCGCTCCAGCAGCCGGTGGCCGACCTCGTGCTCCAGGGCGGCGAGCTGCTGGGAGACAGCCGAGGGCGTCAGGTGCAGCGCCGCGGCGGCGGCGGTGACCGTCCGGTGGTCGGCCACCGCGCGCAGGGTCCGCAGCCGCCGGGTGTCAATCACCCCTTCATTGTCGCCAGCGCCCGGACCGCCCACGCCCGACCGCCCACGCCCGGATCATCCGGCCGGGCGGACGGCGTAGTCGCCGAGCGCGGGCTCCAGAGCGTCGAAGGCGGTGCCGATGTGACCGGTGAGCGCCGCGGCGATCTCCGCGTCGTCCTGACCGTCGAGGGTACGGCGGAGCGTCTCGTCGAACAGCAGCCGGTGGACGCCGCCCAGCAGGGCCGCGGCCACCCGGGGCAGGATGTCGCCGGGACCGGCGCCGGCCTCCTCGGTGAGGGCGTCGGCCAGCGCCTTCTCCCGCTCGTCGTGGAACTCCCGCAGCCGGGCCGTCAGCGCGGGGCTGCCGGTGATCATCCGGGCGAACTCGGGACCGGAGAAGCCGATGACCGGGCTGTGCTCGGCGACCGCGGCGAGGTAGGCGCGGCGCAGCGCGGCCAGCGCGGACTCGCCCGGCTCCCTGCCCCGGACGGTCCTGGCCAGGGACTGCACGAACGCCTCGCTCAGGTCGAGGGCGAGGTCCTCCTTGCGGGGGAAGTAGTTGGTGACCGTCATCTTGGCCACCTGCGCGGCCGCCGCCACGTCGGCGATCGTCACCTTGTCGAAGCCGCGTTCCAGGAACAGCCGGGTGGCCTGGTGGGAGATGTTCTCCCTGGTCTGCTGCTTCTTCAGCTCTCTGAGGCCGGTCGTCTGGGTGCTCATGCCTCCACCTTACCTCGGTTCGACCTAAATTTAGTGTTGACATGTTTCTAGGTTCGACATAAATTTATGTCCAGCAAGCCGACGCGACCGAACGGGAGAACCGCATGGCCGAGAAGACCCTCAGCACCGTCCACCTCGCCGAGGCGATCCGGAAGGCCGCCGAGCCGCGGACCTCGAACCGCTTCGCCCGTACGGCGAGCGGGCACGACCGCCGCGCCGAGGGCATGCGGCGGGGGCAGGAGTACCGCGCCCCGGCGCACCGCCCCCGCCGCGTGCCCGGCCGCGGCTGAGCATCCGGCCGATCACCCCGGCACCGGGAATCGATCACCCTGCCCCCGCGTTCTCGTTGACCCACCCGGCGAAAGGACCCTCTTGAGCGCCACCGCATCCCGCCCTGCCCGCCACGCGAACGGAGCCGTCGACGTCGACCCGGTGAAGGACTACCTCAAGCAGATCGGACGCACCCCGCTGCTGACCGCAGAGCAGGAAGTGGAGCTGGGCGGGCGCATCGAGGCCGGGACGCTCGCCCAGGAGCGCCTCGACGCCGAGGGCGAGGGACCGGCTCCGGCCGAGCGGCTGGAGCTGGAGCGGCTGGCCGCCGACGGCCGCCGCGCCAGGGACCACATGGTCGAGGCCAACCTGCGGCTGGTCGTCTCGATCGCCAGGCGCTACGCCGCCGCCGGCGGGATGCCGCTGCTGGACCTGGTCCAGGAGGGGACCATCGGGATGATGCGCGCGGTGGAGAAGTTCGACCACCGGCGCGGCCTGAAGTTCTCCACCTACGCCACCTGGTGGATCAAGCAGGCGATCGGCCGGGCTCTGGCCGACCAGAGCCGGACGGTCCGCCTCCCCGCGCACGTCGTCGAGGTGCTCAACCGGGTGAACCGCGCCCGGCGCGCGATGCGGCAGCAGCTGGGCCGGGAGGCCACCTCCGCGGAGCTGGCGGCCGAGCTGGACCTGACCTCGGAGAAGGTCGAGGAGCTGCTCCGGCACGCCCGCGAGCCGGTCTCGCTGCACACCCCGGTCGGCGACGACGACGGCGCCGAGCTGGGCGACCTCATCGAGGACGACGCGCAGGACCCGGCCGACGCGGTGGTCTCCTCGTCGCTGCGCGGGCAGCTGGACGCGGCGCTGGAGACCCTGACCGAGCGGGAGGCGAACGTGATCTCCCTCCGGTACGGCCTGGCCGACGGCGAGGCCAGGACCCTGGAGGAGATCGGCAGGAGGCTGGGCGTGACGCGTGAGCGCATCCGCCAGATCGAGTCCATGGGGATGCGCAAGCTCCGGCACCCCGCCCGGACCCGCGCCCTGGCCGGCCTCCTGTCCTGAGCACCCGCACGGCCCGCGCCGGCCGGGTCCGGCCCGGTCCGGCCCGGTCCGGCCCCGGTCGGGCCCCGGCCGATTCGGATCAGGCCGATTCGGATCCCGGCTCGGGTCCCGCCCGTGACCCGGCCCCGGCCGGGTCACCCCCGGGCGGCGACGAACGCCTCCACCGCGCGGTCGACGTCCTCGGTGGAGTGGGCCGCCGAGAGCTGGACGCGGATGCGGGCCTGGCCGTGCGGGACCACCGGGTAGGAGAAGCCGATCACGTAGACGCCCCGGTCGAGCAGGCGCTCGGCCATCGCGGACGCCTCCGCCGCGTCCCCGATCATCACCGGGACGATCGGGTGGTCGCCCGGCAGGATGGTGAAGCCCTCCTCGGTCATCCGGGAGCGGAAGCGCGCGGTGTTGGCGCGCAGCCGCTCCCGGGCCTCGCCGGAGCCGCTGACCAGGTCCAGGACGCGCAGCGAGGCGGCGGCGATCACCGGGGCGAGGGAGTTGGAGAACAGATAGGGGCGCGAGCGCTGGCGGAGCAGCTCGCAGATCTCCTTGCGGGCCGCGGTGTAGCCGCCGCTCGCCCCGCCGAGGGCCTTGCCGAGCGTGCCGGTGATGACGTCGACCCGGTCGCGCACCCCGAACAGCTCGGGGGTGCCCGCGCCGCCCTCGCCGACGAAGCCGACCGCGTGCGAGTCGTCGACCATGACCATGGCGCCGTACCGGTCGGCCAGGTCGCAGATCTCGTCCAGCGGCGCGACGTGGCCGTCCATGGAGAACACGCCGTCGGTGACGATCAGGCGGCGGCGGGCGTCGGCGGACTCCTTGAGCCGGGCCTCCAGCTCGGCCATGTCCCGGTTGGCGTAGCGCAGGCGGCGGGCCTTGCACAGCCGGATGCCGTCGATGATGCTCGCGTGGTTGAGCGCGTCGGAGATCACCGTGTCGCGGTCGTCGAGCAGCGTCTCGAAGACGCCGCCGTTGGCGTCGAAGCAGGAGCTGTAGAGAACGGTGTCCTCCTGGCCGAGGAACGCCGCGAGGCGCGCCTCCAGCTCCTTGTGCACCTCCTGGGTGCCGCAGATGAAGCGCACCGAGGCCATGCCGAAGCCCCAGCGGTCCAGCGCCTCCTTGGCGGCGGCGATCACCTCGGGGTGGTCGGCCAGGCCCAGGTAGTTGTTGGCGCAGAAGTTCAGCACCTCGCGGGGCCCGCCGGCCGCCCCGGCCCCCGGCACGGCCACGCCGTCCGGTACGGCGCCGCCCCCCGGGGCCGCGCCGCCCGTGCCGCCCGCGACGGCGATGCCGGCGCGCTGCGGGGTGGTGATGACCCGCTCGGGCTTGAGCAGGCCGGCCGAGGCGATCTCGTCGATGGTCGCGCGCAGGTCGTCGCGGACGTTGTCGAACATCAGGCGGTCCAATCCATGATGATCTTGCCGGTCTTTCCGCTCGCGGCGGTGTCGAAGGCCGCGTCGAAGTCGCGGTAGGAGAAGCGGTCGGTGATGACGGGGGAGAGGTCGAGGCCCTTCTCCAGGAGCACGGACATGGCGTACCACGTCTCGTACATCTCCCGGCCGTAGATCCCCTTGAGGGTGATCATCGAGGTCACGATCGTCGCGAAGTCGACCGCGAACTCCTCCGCGGGCAGCCCCAGCATGGCGATCTTCCCGCCGTGCGTCATGTTGGCGATCATGTCGCGGAGCGCCTGGGGGTGCCCGGACATCTCCAGGCCCACGTCGAAGCCCTCGCGCATGCCGAGCTTCTCCACGCCCTCCGCGATCGACGTCTCGGCGGCGTTCAGCGCCAGGGTGACGCCGAGCTTGTCGGCGAGGGCCAGCCGCTCGGGGCTGAGGTCGGTGATGACGACGTTGCGCGCGCCGACGTGCGTGGCGACCGCCGCGGCCATCAGCCCGATCGGCCCCGCTCCGGTGATCAGCACGTCCTCGCCGACCAGCGGGAACGACAGGGCGGTGTGCACGGCGTTGCCGAACGGGTCGAAGATCGCGGCGATGTCGGGGTCCACCGGCGTACGGTGCACCCACACGTTGGAGGCGGGCAGCACGACGTACTCGGCGAAGGCGCCGTCGCGGTTCACCCCGAGCCCGATCGTGTTGCGGCACAGGTGCCGCCGTCCGGCCATGCAGTTGCGGCACTTGCCGCAGACGATGTGCCCCTCGCCGCTGACCAGGTCGCCGACCGCGATGTCCTCGACCCCCGGAGCCACCTCCACGACCTCGCCGCAGAACTCGTGCCCGACGACGAGCGGCGTGCGCAGCGTCTGCCGCGCCCAGGCGTCGAAGCTCCGGATGTGCAGGTCCGTGCCGCAGATCCCGGTGCGCAGCACCCGGATCAGCACCTCTCCGGGCCCCGCCTCGGGCTCGGGAACGTCCATCAGCCACAGGCCGGGTTCGGCCCGCTCCTTGACCAGTGCTTTCATCCCAGGTCCCCCCTCACCTTCCGACCCTACGCACTGTGCCGGGCCGTCTCCCGCGGTGTCCATCGCGCTTTTCTTAACCCGGGCGACAGCCTGGCTTCACGCCGGGGGACCGCCGGGCCGTACCTCCGGACGCGGGCGTGGGGCGCGGACCGGCCGGAACGGGGAGAAGGCCCCTCCCGGGGGAGCGGGAGGGGCCTTCTCTTCGGACCGGCCGGGGAAGGGGGGTGCGGCCGGTGCGGGGAGGGTCAGCTCGTGGGGAAGTTATCCGCGGTGCGCATGCGGTCGCGGATGTAGACGCCCGACGGGTTGAGCGCCCCGGTGCCAGCGAAGGCACCGGCCGAGCAGGTGCCCGGCTTGAAGGCGGCGCTGCTCTCGGGGGCGTCGGAGTAGGTCCAGTTCGCGTAACCGATCTTCAGCTGGTCCAGCATGTCGATCCACGCGGCGGTGCTGGCGAGGTCGACCTCGCCGTTGCCGCTGGCGGTCACCGTGCCGAACTCGGAGACGAAGAGCGGGAGCTTCGCCGCGGCCCGGCTCACCACGGTCCGGTAGTTGTCCTTGTGCGAGGCGGCGTAGAAGTGGAAGGCGTACATGATGTTCTTGGCGTTGACCGGGTTGCTGACGATCTCGGCCTCGTTGGAGCCCTCCGAGACGCCCAGCGACGACCACGCCCGGGTGCCGACGATGACCACCGCGTCCGGGTCCGCCGCGCGGATCACCGGGATGACCTGCTCGGCGTAGCTCTTGATCGAGGCCCAGCTCACCCCGTTGGGCTCGTTGGCGATCTCGTAGATGACGTTGTCCCTGCCCGCGTTGCGGGCGGCGACCGAGGCGAAGAAGGTCTTCGCCCGGGCCAGGTTGTGGTTGGGGTCGCCCGGCGTCAGCGTGTGGAAGTCGATGATCGCGTACATGCCGCGCGCCGTCGCCATGTCGACGTACTTGTTCACCTGCTCGGTGAAGGCGGCCGGGTTGGTCTCGTACCCGCCCTCCTGCACGTACATGGAGACCCGGAAGAGGTCGGACTTCCAGTCGTTCGCCAGCGCGTCCAGCGAGGCGTCGGTGTAGCACTTGGGGAACCACTGGATGCCGTGGGTGCTCATGCCGCGCAGCTGGACCGGGCGGTTGTACCGGTTGCAGAGGTGGACGCCGCAGACGTGCAGCTTGCCGTTGATCCCGACGGGCGTGCCGGTGGCCGGGGGCCTCGTGGGAGTCGGCGTGGGCGTCGGGGTGGCCGTACGGGTCGCGGTCGGCGTGGGCGTGGGCGTCGCGGTACGGGTCGCCGTGGGGACCGGGGTGGCCGTGCGGGTCGCGGTCGGCGTGGGGGCCACCGTGGCCGTGCGGGTCGGCGTCGGCGCGGCGGTCGGCGGCGCGGGCGGCCTGGTGGCGGTGTCGTTGCAGGTGACGCCGTTGAGGGTGAACGTCTCCGGGATCGGGTTGCCGCCGGTCGTGCTCCCGATGAATCCGATCTGCGCCGAGGCGCCGGTGGCCAGCGACTTGTTGTAGCTCACGCTGCTCGCGGTGACGGCGGTCCCCTTCTGGTCGTAGACCGCCGACCAGCCGTTCCCGACCTTCTGGCCGGAACTCGGGAAGGAGAAGCCCAGCTTCCAGCCGTCGAGGGCGCCGCCGAGGTTCTTGACGGTGATGTTGGCGCTGAATCCGCCCGGCCAGCTGCTGGTGGTGTAGGTGACCGCGCAGCCCGCGGCGGTGGCCATGGCGCCACCGGTCGGCATGGCCGCCAGCGAGCCCAGCGCGAGCGCGACGGTGGCGCCGATCCTCAGGAATCCGCGGCGCGGACGCGCGAGAGGTTTCACGAAGAGTTGGCCTTTCCTGTTCTGTTCAGCCCGGGTGAGGAGGGGCCTCGCATGATCGTCGGCACTCGGCTCCTCAGGGGACGGATGACGGGCCCCGGCCACCGGCGACTGCCGGGATCACGGAACCCGGGGGATTTCTAGCAGCTCGCATGCGATGTTCACTATTTGACCGATATGACCGTTCAGTGTCATGGGGGACGCCGAGGGCCCCGGGAGCCCCTCTTCTCCCTGCTCAACCGCCACGACCCGGTCCCGCCGACGGTCATCCCGGGCCTGTGAAACTTTCATTCCGGACGTGCCCGGCCTCATTCCGGACGTGCCCGGCCTCATTCCGGACGTGCCCGGCCTCATTCCGGACGT
>NZ_CDRNDK010000243.1:0-9560 GCF_977012225.1 Planomonospora algeriensis
CGAGGTCGGCCGGGCTGGTGGCGGGGCTCACCGGGCCCGCCGCGCCGTCGTCCGGGGCGCCGCCGCAGGCGGCGACGCCCAGACCGCACAGGACGAGGGCCGCCGCGAGTGCTCTGCTGGTCACGTTCTTCCCTTCGCACGGAACCGTCGGCACCCCAAACTACGCGGCCCGGCACCGTGATCGGCGCCGTCGCCGCCGGACGCGGCCACCGGGCGGTCGCCGAGCGTGATCACCGGACGCGGCTGCCAAGCGGCCACCGGGCGGTCGCCGGGCATGATCACCGTGCTCGGCGGCCCAGCCGTCACCAGGCGTGGTCGCCGGTCTCCTGCCGCTGCAGCAGGAGGGCGGCGAGTTCCTGCGCCTCCTCGGCGTCCACGCCCAGCACCACGCGCGGGCGTCCCCAGGGATGGTCGATCGAATGGGCGACGTAGCTGGCCACGGAACCCGCCGTGGCGTCGGCCCCGGCCTCCGCGCCGCGACCCCGGGCGTTCCGCCACTGCGCCCAGGCCCGCTCCAGTTCGGAGGCGGCGCGCTGAGCGCATGACACCAGTTCTGGATCACGCATAGTTACCCCCTTGTCACGCCAGAGTCAACACCAGGGGCTCTCGGCGGCTTCGAGGGTTTGCCCAGCCTTGGTGCCCGCCTGGAAACGGGCTGACCCTCCCGGTGGGCCTCCGGTCGGGCCTCCGGCCGAGTCCGCCTCGGCAGGTCCTCTCCCGTCACGCCCTTCAGCTGAGCCCTTCTCGGCCGGGGCGGGCGCTCCTATGCCCCCGCGGGGCCCGTGCTGCGCCGTACGACGAGTTCGGGGGTGACCTGTCGCAGGCGGGACGCCTTGCGGGGGTCGCCGATCCGGTCGCTGAGCAGCGCCGCGGCCGAGCGGCCCATGGCCCGGCGGGGCTGGTCGACGGTGGTGAGGGAGATGGCGGGCACACCTGCCAGGTGGGTGTTGTCGTATCCGACGACGGACAGGTCCTCGGGGACCCGCAGGCCGAGCTCGGCCGCGGCGGCGAGCACGCCCATGGCCACCATGTCGTTGGCGGCGAAGATCGCGGTGGGCCGGGGGTCGCGGGTCAGCAGGCTCCGCGCCGCCTGGGCGCCGCCCTCCTCGGTGGGGTCGCTCTGCTCGACCATGATGTACGGAGCCAGCGCGTGCCGGCGCATCGCCACCAGGTAGCCCTCGCAGCGGAACCGGCCGGAGGAGGAACGGGTGCCCTCGATGTGGGCGATCCGGTGGTGGCCCAGCTCCACGAGGTGGTCGATGGCCAGGCGCGCGCCCAGCCGGTCGTCGTCCACGACGACGTCCACGCCGCCGAGGTCGATGTCGCGCTCGCCCACCACGACCATGGGCGTGTATCCGGCGGCCTCGATGATCGTCTCACTGGTCGGTGGGATGCCGAGCAGGACGAGCCCGTCCACCCGCAGTTCCAGGAAGGCCTCGACGGCCTCGTCCTCGAAGGCCGGGTCCCACTGGCTGTTGCCGATGAGCATCCGCAGCCCGTCGCCGTGCAGGCTCTCCTGCAGGCCGTCCAGGAACTCGGCGTAGAAGGGGTTGTGCAGGTCGGCGACGAGCGCCCCGACCAGGTGGGTGCGGCCCTCGACCAGGCTCCGCGCGACCGCGTTGGGCCGGTAGCCGAGATCCCTGGCGGCCTGCAGCACGGCCTGCCTGCGGTGCTCGCTGACATGCGGCGATCCGCGCAGCACGAGTGAGACCAGCGATTTGGAGACACCGGCTCGTTCGGCGACGTTGCGGATGGTGGGGCGTGGGCGCGGCCCGCCGCCGTCTGGGGGGACGGCTGCGGCGAACTCACGGGCTCGGGTGACGGTGGTGTTGACCGGCGGTCCTGACATGGCTCTCCCCCGGAATGGTGGGTGGGCACCTGCGGAGGGTGTCCTGACGCCCTCTCACTCAAAACGATCGAGTTCCGGATGGGGTACGGCTTTCGCGCGACAGAACTCGGATCTTGACCCGGCCGTCGCCCGCCCCCACTCCGATAGTGTGCGCACTGTGGGTTCGAGATCCGGGGCGGCCAGGCAGGAGAAGTCCGGCGACGCGCGACCGGCGCGGCGCAGGCTCAGCGTGGACCGGCGCCGCGAGGAGCTCATGGCCGCGGCGCTGGAACTGTTCAGCAGGCACGACGCGGAGGACGTCTCCATCGACGACGTCGCCTCGGCGGCCGGGGCGTCGCGCGCCCTCGTCTACCACTACTTCGGCGGCAAGCAGGAGCTCTACGTCGCCGCGCTGAAGAGCGCCGCCGCACAGCTGGAGGCGCGGCTGCGCCCTCAGGGGAACGGCCGTCCGATGGACGAACTGGCCCTGGGACTGGAGCGTTACTTCGACTTCGTCGAGGAGCACGCGGCGGGTTTCGCCGCCCTCCTCAAGGGCGGTCCGGCCAACCGCAGCGGCGAGATCGGTGAGATCGTCGACAGCGTCCGGCACCGCCTGCTCCGCCTCATCATGCGGCAGATGAGAGTCGAGGAGCCGGGCCCGGCCCTGCGCATCACGCTGCGGTCGTGGATCGCCTCGGTCGAGACGGCCGGCCTCGACTGGCTGGAACACCGGGACATCGAGCGGTCCACGCTGGAGCGCATGCTGGTCGACCACATGGTGGCGCTGCTCGGGGTCGCCGCGAACCACGATCCGCAGGTCGAGGGGCTCCTCGAGGAGCTGGTCCGGGACCAGCTGCTCTGACGAGAGCCCGGAACGGCCTCCGGGAGCGGGGACGGAGCGTCACCGACCGACGAGAGGGTCTGGCGGAGCGTCACCGGTGGACGGGCCGCCGGTGAGCGGAGCGTGAGCGACCCTCGCGTGTCACCTTTGACGGAGCGTCACCGGTGGAAGAAGACCGGTTTACGGAGCGTCACCGGGTGACGGAGCGTCGCCGGTCGGTGAGGCGGCGCCGGGCGGGCGGCGCCGCTCTCCACAGAGCCTGTGCGGTCCACGCGCCCACACTCCCGGTGAGCGCGCGATGTTATCCCCCCGGATCCGAGTACGGCCCCCGCCCTACTCGGAGCGCTGCTGCGGAATCCCCGCGAGCAGCGCGCGAACCTCGGTCTCCCTGTAGCGGCGGTGCCCACCCAGCGTGCGGATGGACGTCAACTTGCCCGCCTTCGCCCACCGTGTGACGGTCTTGGGGTCGACGCGGAACATGGTTGCGACCTCCGCCGGGGTGAGCAGCGGCTCGGCCTCAGGTGTACGAGCTGACATTTGTGCGGCCTCTCCTCCGTGTGGACCGACGACAGCGATCCTGCGACTTGACGCTTGTCACGGATGTCCCCCTATGGTCCCTTGCGTGCGGCAGTTCGGACCATATGCGGCATCACCCGATGTGACCATACAGCCACACAGAGCGATTGGCGAGTCTTTAGGGCGACTCATCTCTCTTGTGCATGCCGTGTTGTCACGCTCGGTGATTCTAGCGACACGTTTCGTGGTATCGCAGTGAAAACGGCAAATTACTCAGTTCGCAGATGCGTCCCCGGACGTTGACAGCCTCACTTATGCAGGTCAGAGGGGTGATATGCGACTCAGTTTGCTGATTCGAGAAGTTGTATTGACCTCCAGCGGGCGATCACACGCTGATACATGGCGTAGGCCAGTTCTTCCTGTCCGGTGTCCAGACCCGTCAGCGCGGCGGCGAGCTCGGCCACCGACTGGTCGGCCCGGAGCTTCTCGTCGTCCATCAGGTTGACGATGCCGCCGTAGTCCAGTTCCACCAGCGCGTGCGGATGGAACTCCTCCAGCCAGCGGGCCACGTCCTCCACCTCCCCGGTGATGCCGACGTCGCCCACCTGGCGGCGGAGGATCTGCAGCGCGCGGGCGACGCGGCGGCGGGCGTGCGCCATGGAGGTGACGTAGATCAGGTTGCGGGTGGTGGTCGTCCCCCCCGCCGCGGTCTCGCCGTCGAGGGCCAGCCAGCGCTCGCCGCCGTCGAAGGGCAGGAACCAGGAGGTCGGGATGTGCCAGGTCGAGGTACGGATGTGGGTGCGCAGCGCGGACGCCCCGCCGCGCCGTTTGAACCGGTCGAAGTCGTCGGCGGTCTGCTCGGCGATCGACACCGGCACGAACCGCTCGGCCACCGCGGTCGGGGTCGTCCCGCGGAAGCGCGAGAAGGCCAGCCACGAGCGCAGCCTGCTCTGCCAGGGGCAGACGTACAGCACGTCGTCCACGCGCCTCAGGTAGGCGTTGGGGCTCTCGTGGACCGGGGCCGGGGCCGGCGGGACCCCCAGGAGGCGCGCGACCGCCTCACCGTGCTCGGCGTGGAGCGCGCTCGCCCGCCGGGGCCGGTCGGGCGTCTCGGCGTAGGCCTGCCATGAGACGCGCTCGGTGGGACTGAACGCGGTCAGAGGTTCATAGACACGGAGGTACGCGGCATAGGGCAGCACGCTCGCATCGTGCCATGAAGAGACCGCCCTTGTCCGGTACCGGCCCGTGCCGGATCCCCCGCCGGCCCGCTCCGGTCAGGTCCGGGTACGGCGCGCCGTCCCGGCAGGTGAGAGGGGACGGACTCCGGTCGTCACGGTCGGCGGGTTGTGGTTACGCTGAGGCTGATCTCCGCCGCGACGGAGCGGCGGACCGGACGACGGGAGTCACCACCGTGACGGACGTCTTCGGGCTCTCCCACAAGGACAGCAGCCCGGTGAGCAACCCGATCAGCGGCCAGGCCGGACACGAGCAGGTCGTCTTCTGCTCCGACGAGCGCAGCGGCCTCCGCGCGATCATCGCGATCCACAACACCGCCCTGGGCCCGGCCCTCGGCGGGACCCGGTTCTATCCCTACGAGAGCGAGCAGGCCGCCTTGGCGGACGTGCTCAACCTCTCGCGGGCGATGGCCTACAAGAACGCCCTGGCGGGTCTCGACCTCGGCGGCGGCAAGGCCGTCATCATCGGCGACCCGGAGACGGACAAGAACGAGGCGATGCTCCGGGCCTACGGCCGGTTCGTCCAGTCCCTGGGCGGGCGCTACCTCACCGCGTGCGACGTCGGCACCTACAGCGAGGACATGGACCTCATCGCACGCGAGACCTCCTACGTCACCGGCCGCACCATTGCCCACGGCGGCGCCGGCGACTCGTCCATCCTGACCGCCTTCGGCGTCTTCCAGGGCATGCGGGCCGCCTCCGAGCACGTCTTCGGCACGTCGTCGCTGCGCGGCAGGCGGGTCGGGGTCGAGGGCGTCGGCAAGGTGGGCCACCGGCTGGTCGACCACCTGGTCGAGGACGGCGCGGAGGTGGTGGTCTGCGACGTGAGCGAGCGGGCGGTCGAGCTCGTCCGGCGCAGGCACCCCCAGGTGGAGGTCGTCGCCGACCAGACCGCCCTGACCTCGGCCGACATCGACGTCTACGCGCCGTGCGCCCTCGGCGGGGCGCTGGACGAGCGGACGGTCGCCCGGTTGCGGGCCTCGATCGTCTGCGGCGGCGCGAACAACCAGCTGGCCCACCCCGGGGTGGAGAAGCAGCTCGCCGACCGCGGCATCCTGTACGCGCCCGACTACGTCGTCAACTCCGGCGGAGTCATCCAGGTCGCCGACGAGATCCAGGGGTTCGACATGGACCGGGCGAGGGCAAAGGCGGAGAAGATCTACGCTACGACTCTCAAGATTTTCACCACGGCGGCGGAGGACGGCGTCCCGCCGGCTGCCGCAGCAGATAGGCTAGCCGAGCGCAGAATGTCGGAAGTCGGGCGGATTAGGGGCATTTGGCTAGGTCGCTAGCCCCTCATGCCCCCGCGGCGTACCGAGGCGGGCGCAAAACAGGTACGGTTGTAGTCGAACGAGAACTGACGCCTCAGTCAGGTGGCGTCAGTGCGTGGTGCGTTAGCGACGAGGGGTCGGGCACGACCCCACACGAGGGGGTCGAGCCAATGGGGCGCGGCCGAGCAAAGGCCAAGCAGGTCAAGGTTGCTCGCCAGCTGAAGTACAACAGCGGTGGCACTGATCTTGAGCGTCTTCGCAACGAGCTCGGAGTCAGAGACGACTCCGTCCACAAGGACGACGCTGACGACTCCTACGATGATCTCGCGGATCGGTACGCCGATTACGCCGACGACTTCGACCCCGGAGACGACCGGGACAACGGGACGTCCGGCCGCCGCTAGGCGGTCCGCACACTGAGCGGGTGGGAACGCCCGGCGGTCAGCCGCCGGGCGTTCTTTCCGCATCCGCCCCCGTCTATCCGGGTTCTTCCCGGGCGCTCCGGCGTCCGGAGCATCCCAGGCGTGCCCCGGGGGCGGGTTCGGGTTCGCGGCCGGAGCCGCCGGTGTGAACGCTTCGCCGTACGCCTCGCCGCCGGGACCGGCTCGAAGCGTCCCGGACCCGCCGGAGCGGGACCGGGACGCCCCGGGTCCGCCGGAGCGGGACCGGGACGCCCTGGGGAACGGGGCCCTAGCGGTAGCGGGACCGGGACGCCCTGGGAACGGCCTAGCGGTAGCGGGCCCGGCCGGTGCCGGGGACGATCTCGCCGAGGACCCACGCGGGGAGGTTCCGCTCCTTCAGCAGCGCCAGGGCCGGGTCGACCGCGTCGGCGGGGACGACCGCCGCCATGCCCACTCCCAGGTTGAAGGTGCGGTCCATGTCGGCCTGCGCGACCTTGCCGTGTCCCGCGAGCACGTCGAAGACCGCGGGCGGGGTCCACGACGACCGGTCCAGCAGGGCGTCCAGCTCCGGCGGGAGCGAGCGGGACAGGTTGCCCTCCAGCCCGCCGCCGGTGATGTGGGCGTAGGCGTGCACCTCGACCGAGCGGGCGAGCGCCAGGCAGTCCAGGGAGTAGATCCGGGTCGGCTCCAGCAGCTCCTCGCCCAGCGTCCGGCCGAACTCCGGGACGTGGCGCTCCAGCGAGAGCCCGGCGAGCTTGATGATGTGCCGGACGAGGGAGTAGCCGTTGGAGTGCACGCCGGACGAGGCCAGCGCCAGCACCACGTCGCCCTCGCGGACCCGGTCCCGGCCCAGCATCTCGTCGGCCTCCACCACACCGGTGGCCGCGCCCGCCAGGTCGTACTCGTCGGCGCCCATGGCGCCCGGGTGCTCGGCCGTCTCACCGCCGACGAGCGCGGCGCCCGCCAGGCGGCAGCCCTCGGCGACCCCGCCCACGATCTCGGCGATCCGCTCCGGGACGACCTTGCCGCAGGCGATGTAGTCGGTCATGAACAGCGGCTCGGCGCCGCAGACCACCAGGTCGTCGACGACCATGCCGACCAGGTCGATGCCGATCGTGTCGTGCTTGCCCAGCTGCTGGGCCAGCATGACCTTGGTCCCGACCCCGTCGGTCGAGGTCGTCAGCAGCGGGCGGCGGTAGCCCAGCAGGGCCGAGGCGTCGAAGAGGCCGGCGAACCCGCTGGCGTCGTCGACGACCTCGGGCCGGCGCGACCGCGCGACCTTCGCCTTCATCAGCTCGACGGCGCGCTCGCCCGCGTCGATGTCCACCCCGGCCGCGGCGTAACTGGTCACGCGCCCTCCTCCGTCGGTCGTACGGCCTCGGCGCCGCGGGCGGCGGCCCGGACGCGCGTGATCTCTCCGGCCGGCCGCGTGCGCGACGCGGCGGTGTCCCCGGTGTCCCCGGTGTCCCCGGCGTTCCAGGTGTCCCCGGTGCGCGGGCTCATGCCTTGGCCTCCAGGACGTACTTGCCCACGTTGTCGCGGTCGACGGCGATGGGGTACTCCCCGGTGAAGCAGGCCCGGCAGAGCCGCTCGGAGGGGATCGTGGTGGCCTCGGTCAGGCCCTCCAGCGAGATGTACCCGAGGGAGTCGGCGCCGAGGGAGTCGCGGATCTCCTCCACGCTGAGCGAGCCGGCGATCAGCTCGGCCCTGGTGGCGAAGTCGATGCCGTAGAAGCACGGCCAGGCGACCGGGGGCGAGGAGATCCGGACGTGGACCTCGCGGGCGCCCGCCTCACGCAGCATCTTGACGATCGCCCGCTGGGTGTTGCCCCGCACGATCGAGTCGTCCACGACGACCAGGCGCTTGCCGGCGACGACCTCCTTCAGCGGGTTCAGCTTGAGCCGGATGCCCAGCTGGCGGATCGTCTGGGACGGCTGGATGAAGGTCCGGCCGACGTAGGAGTTCTTCACCAGGCCCTGGCCGTACGGGATCCCGCTCTCCTCGGCGTAGCCGACGGCGGCCGGGGTGCCGGACTCGGGCGTGGGGATGACCAGGTCGGCCTCGACCGGGTGCTCGCGGGCGAGCACGCGGCCGACCTCGACGCGGGTGCTCTGCACGCCGCGCCCGGCGATGGTGGTGTCGGGGCGGGCCAGGTAGACGTACTCGAACAGGCAGCCCTTGGGCTCGGCCAGCGCGAACCTGCGGGACCGCACGCCGCGCTCGTCGATGGTCAGGAGCTCGCCCGGCTCGATCTCCCGGACGAAGGTGGCGCCCACGATGTCGAGGGCGGCGGTCTCGGAGGCGACCGCCCAGCCGCGCTCCAGGCGGCCGAGGACCAGCGGGCGGATGCCCTGCGGGTCGCGGGCGGCGTAGAGCGTCTTCTCGTCCATGAAGACGAGGGAGTAGGCGCCCTTCACCTGGGGGAGCAGCTCGGCCGCCGCGTCCTCGACGGGCTGGCTGCGGTCCTGGGCCAGCAGCGCGGCCAGCACCTCGGTGTCGGTGGTCGCCCTGGTGGTGCCCGGCGCCAGGCGCTCGGCCAGCTCCCGGGTGTTGATCAGGTTGCCGTTGTGCGCGAGCGCGAGCCCGCCGCCGTCGGTGGAGCTCAGCGTCGGCTGGGCGTTCTCCCAGACGCTCGACCCGGTGGTCGAGTAGCGGCAGTGGCCGATGGCCAGGTGGCCGCGGAGGGTGCCCAGCACCGACTCGTCGAAGACCTGGGCCACCAGGCCCATGTCCTTGTAGACGAGGATGCGGCTGCCTTCGCTGACCGCGATGCCGGCGGATTCCTGTCCGCGGTGTTGCAACGCGTACAGCCCGTAGTAGGTGAGTTTGGAGACTTCCTCCCCGGGGGCCCATACGCCGAAGACGCCGCACGCGTCTTTCGGGGGTCGGTCGTGGGGGTCAAGGTCATGGCTCAGCTGGCCGTCGCCCTTCAGCACGTGCCTCAGTCTAGGTCGGCCTCCCGGCTGCTCTCACCCCGGGTCCGCCGCTTCGGCTTGCCACACCCTGACCGAACGATCGTCCGCGGTTTGCCGCGCCGGTCCGCACCGTTGGTGGAGGCCGGGAGAAAGTGGGGGCTCCGGCATCTCTACGCGTCGGGAGCGCGGACGTGACGACACCTGTGGACCCAGATCAGCCCGAACCGCGGCGGGAGCCGGGGGAGCCGAGGCCGCCGGAGGAGCCGAGGCCGCCGCATCCGGACGTGCCGGAGGCTCCGGAGGTGCCGGAGCCGTTCCGGGTCGAGCCGGGCCCCGCCGAGGGCCCGTCCATCGGGGCGGGGGCCTCGGGACCGTCACGGTACGAACCGCCGACCCCGCCTCCGGGTCTCTCTCCCGTCCCCTCCCAGGCCACCGAGCCGGTGGGCGAGGACCTCCCACCGGATGGGCCGTCGATGCCGGACCGGCCGCCGGCACCGGGCGACCCGTACGGTGGCCCGTCCGCCGGGGGGGCCGGGCGACCCGTACGGCGGTC
>NZ_CDRNDK010000244.1:0-9543 GCF_977012225.1 Planomonospora algeriensis
GATCGCGACCGGCAGGGCCGTCCGCCCGGTGAGGTGGCGGTCGCCGCGCGCGGCCGAGCGGCCCTCGGCGATCGCCCAGACGATCAGCGACTGGCCGCCGGCCCATGTCGCCGGCCACGAACACGCCGTCGACGGCGGACATGTAACCCTTGTCGCGGGCGACGTTGCCCCGGGCGTCGTAGAAGCCCTCGCCGCCCTCGGCGGCCAGGTCGGTCAGCAGGGCGCCCTTCTCCGGGCCGGTGAAGCCCATCGCCAGGGTGACCAGCTCGGCCGGGATCTCCCGCTCGGTGCCCGGGATCGGCGCGAAGCCCTTCGCCGGCCCCTCCACCTCGACCAGGCGCAGCGCCCTGACGTTGCCGTCGGCGTCGCCGACGAACTCGGTGGTGGAGACCGCGTAGACTCGCTGCCCGCCGTCGTCGGCCAGCTCCTCGTGGGCGCTCTCCATCTTGAACAGGATGGGGAACGTGGGCCACGGCTGGCTGCCCGGCCGGGTGGCCGGCGGCTGCGGCATGATCTCCAGCTGGGTCACCGAGGCGGCGCCCTGCCGGATCGCGGTGCCGATGCAGTCGGCGCCGGTGTCGCCGCCGCCGATCACGACGACGTGCTTGCCCTGCGCCGAGATCGGGGACTCGGGGAAGTCGCCCTCGGCGGCCCTGTTGGCCGGCGGGAGGTACTCCATCGCCTGGTGGATGCCGCCCAGGTCGCGTCCGGCGACGGGCAGGTCCCGCCACTGGGTCGCGCCTCCGGCCAGGACCACCGCGTCGAACTCCGCGCGCAGCTGCGCGGCGGTGACGTCCACGCCGACGTTCACGCCGGTGCGGAACTCGGTGCCCTCGGCCCGCATCTGCTCCAGCCGCCGGTCGATGTGGCGCTTCTCCATCTTGAACTCGGGGATGCCGTAGCGGAGCAGGCCGCCGATCCGGTCGGCCCGCTCGAAGACCACCACGTCGTGCCCGGCGCGGGTGAGCTGCTGGGCGGCGGCCAGGCCCGCGGGGCCCGAACCGACGACCGCCACCCGCTTGCCGGTCCTGACCTGCGGGACCTGCGGGGCGACCCATCCCTCGTCGAAGGCGCGGTCGATGATCTCGACCTCGACCCGCTTGATCGCGACCGGGTCGGAGTTGATGCCCAGGACGCACGCCGCCTCACACGGAGCCGGGCACAGGCGGCCGGTGAACTCCGGGAAGTTGTTGGTGGCGTGCAGCCTCTCGATCGCCTCGCGCCAGTCGTCCCGGTAGACCAGGTCGTTCCACTCGGGGATGAGGTTGCCGAGCGGGCAGCCGTTGTGGCAGAACGGGATGCCGCAGTCCATGCAGCGGGACGCCTGCCTCATCAGCTTCTCGGCGGGGAAGTCCTGGTAGACCTCCCGCCAGTCGCGGATGCGGACGTCCACCGGGCGGCGCGCCGGCAGCTCGCGCCCGTGGTTCAGGAAACCCTTCGGGTCAGCCATCGGTGTTACCCCCCTTATCCCTGGACCGCGGCCGTCATGACCGCCTCGTCGATGTCCCTGCCCTCGAGCCGCGCGCCTCGGCGGCGCGCAGGACCCGCTTGTAGTCGGTCGGCATGATCTTGCTGAAGCGCGCCGGATCCCAGTCGGCCAGCAGTTCCTTGGCCACCGGGGAGCCCGTCTCCGCCAGGTGCGCTTCGACGATCTTCCGCAGTTCCTCGGAGTCGGCCTCGCCGAGCGGTTCGATCTCCACCATCTCGCGGTTGACCCGCGCGGGGTCGAGGTCGAGCAGGTAGGCGATGCCGCCGGACATGCCCGCCGCGAAGTTGCGGCCGGTCGGCCCGAGCACGACGACCCGCCCGCCGGTCATGTACTCGCAGCCGTGGTCGCCGACGCCCTCGACGACCGCGGTCGCGCCGGAGTTGCGGACGCAGAACCGCTCGCCCATGACGCCGCGGACGAACGCCTCACCGGAGGTCGCGCCGTACAGGCCGACGTTGCCGGCGATGATGTGGCCGTCGAGCGGGGCGGCCTCGTGCGGCCGGACGACGATCCGGCCGCCGGACAGGCCCTTGCCGAGGTAGTCGTTGGCGTCGCCGGTCAGGCGCAGCGTGATGCCGCGCGGGACGAAGGCGCCGAAGGAGTTGCCCGCCGAGCCGGTGAACCGGACGTCGATGGTGCCGTCGGGCAGCCCCGCACCGCCGTACCGCTTGGTCACCTCGTGGCCGAGCATGGTGCCGACCGTACGGTTGACGTTGCGGATGGGCAGGTCCAGGGTGACCGGGGTGCCGTCCGCCAAGGCGCCCTCGGCCAGCTGGATGAGGGTGTTGTCCAGGGCGGCGTCCAGGCCGTGGTCCTGCTCGCGCACCTTGCGCACCGCGGCGCCCTCGGGCAGTTCCGGCTGGTGCAGGATCGGTCCGAGGTCCAGGCCGGCCGCCTTCCAGTGGTCCTCCGCCGAGGCGGTGTCGAGCAGCTCGGCGTGGCCGATGGCCTCCTCCAGCGAGCGGAAGCCCAGCTGGGCGAGGTACTCGCGGATCTCCTCGGCGATGAACTCGAAGAAGTTGACCACGAACTCGGGCTTGCCGGTGAAGCGCCGGCGCAGCTCGGGGTTCTGGGTGGCGACGCCGACCGGGCAGGTGTCGAGGTGGCAGACGCGCATCATGACGCAGCCGGAGACGACCAGCGGCGCGGTGGCGAAGCCGTACTCCTCGGCGCCGAGCAGCGCGGCGATGACCACGTCGCGGCCGGTCTTGAGCTGGCCGTCGACCTGGACGGTGATCCGGTCGCGCAGGCCGTTGAGCAGCAGCGTCTGCTGGGTCTCGGCCAGGCCCAGCTCCCAGGGGGCGCCGGCGTGCTTGAGCGAGGTCAGCGGGGAGGCGCCGGTGCCGCCGTCGTGGCCGGAGATGAGCACGACGTCGGCGTGGGCCTTGCTCACGCCCGCCGCGACCGTGCCGACGCCGACCTCGGCCACGAGCTTGACGTGCACGCGGGCGACCGGGTTGGCGTTCTTCAGGTCGTGGATGAGCTGGGCGAGGTCCTCGATGGAGTAGATGTCGTGGTGCGGCGGCGGCGAGATGAGGCCGACGCCGGGGGTGGAGTGCCGGGTCTTGGCGATCCACGGGTAGACCTTGTGGCCGGGCAGCTGGCCGCCCTCGCCGGGCTTGGCGCCCTGGGCCATCTTGATCTGGATGTCGTCGGCGTTGACGAGGTACTCGCTGGTCACGCCGAAGCGGCCGGAGGCCACCTGCTTGATGGAGGAGCGGCGGGCCGGGTCGTAGAGGCGCTCGGGGTCCTCACCGCCCTCGCCCGTGTTGGACTTGCCGCCCAGCCGGTTCATCGCGACCGCCAGGGTCTCGTGCGCCTCGGCGGAGATGGAGCCGTACGACATCGCGCCGGTGGAGAACCGCTTGACGATCTCGCTGACCGGCTCGACCTCGTCGATGGGGACCGGCTCGCGCACCCCGTCCTTGAACCGGAACAGCCCGCGCAGCGTCATCAGCCGCTCCGCCTGGGAGTCCACGAGGCCCGTGTACTCCTTGAAGATCTCGTAGCGGCGGGTGCGGGTGGCGTGCTGCAGCTTGAAGACGGTCTCGGGGTTGAACAGGTGCGGCTCGCCCTCGCGGCGCCACTGGTACTCGCCGCCGACCTCCAGGCGGCGGTGGGCGTTCTCCACCCGCGGGTAGGCCCGCAGGTGCCGCTCGGCGGTCTCGCGCGCCAGCACGTCGAACCCGACGCCGCCCAGGCGGGAGGTGGTCCCGGCGAAGCAGGTGTCGACGACCTCCTGGCCGAGCCCGAGCGCCTCGAAGATCTGCGCGCCGGTGTAGGAGGCGACGGTGGACACGCCCATCTTGGACATGACCTTCAGCACGCCCTTGCCGTACGCCTTGATCAGGTTGCGCACGGCCTTGTGCCGGTCGACCTTGAGCACGCCGGTGTCGACCATCTCCTCGACGGTCTCGATGGCGAGGTAGGGGTTGACCGCGCCGGCGCCGTACCCGATGAGCAGCGCCATGTGGTGGCACTCGCGGGCCTCGCCGGTCTCGATGACCAGGCCCACCCGGGTCCGGGTCTTCTCGGCGATCAGGTGGTGGTGGACCGCGCCGGTGAGCATCAGCGACGGGATCGGCGCGAACTCCGCGGAGGAGCCCCGGTCCGACAGCACGATGATCCGCGCGCCGCCGGCGATGGCCGCCGAGACCTCGGCCCGGATCTCCGTCAGGCGCCGGACCAGCGCCTGGCCGCCGCCCGCGACCTCGTACAGGCCGGAGACGACGTACGGCTGGAAGCCCGGCAGGGCGCCCTCGTCGTTGATGTGGATGATCTTGGCGAGCTCGTCGTTGTCGATCACCGGGTACGGCAGGACCAGCTGGCGGCAGGAGGCCGGGCCCGGGTCGAGCAGGTTGCCCTCGGGGCCGATGGTGCTGGCCAGGGAGGTGACGAGCTCCTCCCGGATGGCGTCCAGCGGCGGGTTGGTGACCTGCGCGAACAGCTGGCTGAAGTAGTCGAACAGCAGCCGGGGCTTCTCGCTGAGCACGGCGACGGGGGTGTCGGTGCCCATCGAGCCGATCGGCTCGGCGCCGGTCCTCGCCATCGGCGACAGGATGATCCGCAGCTCCTCCTCGGTGTAGCCGAAGGTCTGCTGCCGCTTGACGAGCGCCTCGTGGGTCGGGATCTCGCGGGAGCGGGCGGGCAGCTCCTCGAAGCGGACCAGGCCGGCGTGGAGCCACTCGGCGTAGGGCAGCTCGGCGGCGAGTTCCGCCTTGATCTCGTCGTCCTCGATGATCTTCCCGCGGGCGGTGTCGATCAGGAACATCCGGCCCGGCTGCAGGCGGCCCTTGCGGACGACCCGCTCGGGCTCGATGTCGAGCACGCCGGCCTCGGAGGCCAGCACGACGAGGCCGTCGTCGGTGACCCAGAACCGGCCGGGGCGCAGGCCGTTGCGGTCCAGGACCGCGCCGACCAGGGTGCCGTCGGAGAAGGTGATCGAGGCCGGGCCGTCCCAGGCCTCCATCAGCGAGGAGTGGAACTCGTAGAACGCCCGCCGCGCGGGGTCCATCTCGGTGTGGTTCTCCCACGCCTCGGGGATCATCATCAGCACCGCGTGCGGCAGCGTGCGGCCGGCGAGGTGGAGCAGTTCCAGCGCCTCGTCGAACGAGCCGGTGTCGGAGCTGTCGGGGTCGCAGATGGGGAACAGCCGCGACAGGTCGCCGGGGAGGTTGGCCGTCTCCAGCATCGCCTCGCGGGCGCGCATCCAGTTGCGGTTGCCCTTGACCGTGTTGATCTCGCCGTTGTGGGCGACGTAGCGGTAGGGGTGCGCCAGCGGCCACGACGGGAACGTGTTGGTGGAGAAGCGCGAGTGGACCAGGGAGATCGCGGTCTCGTAGCGCTCGTCGCTCAGGTCGGGGAAGAACGGCTCGACCTGGCCGGGGGTGAGCATGCCCTTGTAGACGATCGTCCGCGACGACAGCGAGGGGAAGTAGACGTCCGCCTCGTGCTCGGCCCGCTTGCGCAGGCAGAAGGCCAGCCGGTCGAGCTCCAGGCCGGACTCGCCGCCCGGGGAGCACACGAAGAGCTGGCGGAAGAACGGCATCACCGCGCGGGCGCTGGGGCCCGGGAGGGTCCGGTCGACCGGGACGTCGCGCCAGCCGAGGACGGTCAGGCCCTCTTCGGCGGCGATCTCCTCGATCAGCCGCTCGGCGCTCGCGCGCGCCTCGGCGTCGACCGGCAGGAAGGCCGTGCCGGCGGCGTAGGAGCCCGCGGGGGGCAGCTCGCGGAGGCCGGCTTCGGCGGCCACTGCGCGCAGGAACGCGTCAGGAATCTGCGTCAGGATGCCGGCGCCGTCGCCGGTGTCCGGTTCGCTACCCTGGGCCCCCCGGTGATCGAGATTGCACAGCGCCGTCAAGGCCTTGGCGACGATGTCGTGGCTGCGTCGTCCGACCACGTCCGCGACCATGGCGACACCGCAGGCGTCATGCTCGTGCGCGGGGTCGTAGAGGCCCTGGGGCTCGGGAAAACCGAGGTGGGCAGCAGGCATCGAATCCCTCCCGTCGTCTTCATCTGCTTCGTGTGGAAACAAGCAAAGGGACGACGTTGGCCCTGCTGCGTGGTGAGTAAAGGTTACCGTACCCTGTCGGAAACCTGCCTACCCGGTCCCGGTCGCAGCTATTTGCTGCGGATTAATCCTTTTCGCCTAACGAGCAGGCCAGACGCGGTATTCCTCCCCGCCAAGAAGCAATGGTCCAGACCTTTCCAGGTCCGGTCCCGGCCACCGGCCGCCGGGCGGGCGTTCCTCTAGGGTGGGGGACCATGAACGGGATCGAGGAGCTGCTCCGGCACGCGGGCGTGGACGGCAGGCGGTTGCGGACGGCGCTGGCGCTGCTCGGCGACGGCAGGTGGTGGACGCTGGCCGACCTGGTCCGCGAGACCGCGACGTCCCGGCGGGCGGTCGAGGCCCTGCTCCGCGCGGCCGGGGCCCACCTGGAGCGCTCCGGCGACCGGTTCCGGCTCCGCGATCCGCTCCCCGGCCTGTCCGCCGCGCCGCACGGCCCCGCCGACCCGGTCGCCCACCTGCTCGGCGGGCACGCCGACCTCCTGGCCCGGATGGAGGAGCTGGTCGCCAAGGCCCCCCGGGGCCGCCAGGCGCTGGACCACGTGGCCGCGACCGCCGACACCGTGGTCCGGCGGGCGCTGCTGATGGACGCCCGGTTCTGGCTGCCCGGGGCCCGGATCCTGTGCGTGGGCGACCACGACCTGACCTCGCTGGCGACCGCGCTGCTGCGCCCGGACGCCGAGGTGGCCGTGGTGGACGTCGACGAGCGCATCCTGGCCTACATCGCCGAGCAGGCCGAGCGGCTCGGGGTGTCCGTCCGCACCCGCTGGGCCGACCTGCGTCTGGGACTGCCCGCCTCCGTGCGGGGCTGGGCCGACCTGGCCGTCACCGACCCGCCGTACACCCCGGAGGGCATCGGCCTGTTCGCCGCCCGCGCCGCCGAGGGGATCGCCGACCGCGAGCACGGCCGCGTCCTGCTGGCGTACGGCGCCGGCGAGCACACCCCGGCGCTGGCGCTGAAGGTGCAGCAGTCGCTCTCGGCCCTCAACCTGGTCAGCGAGGCGATCTACCCGGACTTCAACCGCTACCACGGCGCCGAGGCCATCGGCTCCGCCGCGACCTGTACGTCCTGCGCCCCACGACGAAGACGTGGCCCGCCGTGGCCGCCCGCGTCGACGGGCTCGGCGCCGCCATCTACACCCACGGCCCCCAGTCCGTCGAGTCCCGGCCCGCCGACGTGGCCGCCGACGCGGCCCCCGACCTGCCGGCGGAGGGCTTCACCCCCGCCGTGCTCGTCGGTGAGTGGCCGCGCGACGTCCTGCCGAAGCTCCCCCGGGCCCGGCTCTCGACCTGGCTCGCCAAGCCGTACGCCGCCGAGGTCGCCGAGGTCGCGGTGGCCGTGCCGACCGGGATGGAGCCCGTGCTGCCCCGCCTCCTCCTCGCCACCCGGGCCCGCCGCGTCCGGGCCTGGACGGCCGCGCCCCCCGCGGACCTGACCGCCGGGCCGCTGTCTCGCGTCTACGAGCTGACCGTGACGGGCCGGACGGTCGAGGCCGTACGGCGCCCGCTCCCCGAGCCGGGGCAGGAGCGGGTCCTGCGCCGGATCCTCGACAACGCCCACGGCAAGCTCGCCAACACCTGGCGCGAGGCCCTCATCCGGGAGCGGGGCGACCTGACCAAGAAGCAGGCGAAGGCCGTCGTCGCGGAGGCCGCCCCGTGGTCGGCGGACGTCACCGTGCTGGAGCTGCCCGCCGACCGCCTGGCGGAGTTGCCCGCCGCGGTGGCGGCCTCCCTCGCCGCACCGGCCGCCGACGGACCGTGAGACTGAGGCCGACGGCCCCGCAGGCGGGACGAGATCGCACCGGCCGTCGCCGGACCGCCGAGCCGGGCGCCGACGGCCCCGCAGGCGGGACGGGATCACACCAGGCGCCGCTGGACCGCGAAGCCGAGACCGTCGACGGCCAGCTGCGGATGGGTCAGGTCCGCCGCGGCGCCCTCTCGCCGCGGCGCGACCCAGCTCACGGTGACGTAGTGGCCCAGCGCCCTGGCCTGGGCCCAGCCCCGGGCGCCGTCGAACGCCTCGGAGAGGCCGGGCGCCGGCCGGACGAAGCCGTCGCGGCCGAACGCGGCGACGAGCCGGTCGGCGGCGGCGGAGTCGGCCAGGTTGAAGATGAGGAACTGCCCGGCGATCCGGCCGTCCGCCGAGGTGTAACCGGCCCGCAGCGCCTGGGTGCATCCGGCGACGGCCGCCTCGGCGCTCCCCCACACGGCCGAGGCGCAGTCGGCCAGGGACTCAGGTCTGCCGCCCGTCAGCGTGATCCCGCCGGAGGCGACCTGCCCGGCGGGGAAGACCTCGGCGGCCGTCAGCGGCTCCGGGTCGAGCGCGCGGGTGGCGATCGGGGCGTAGTGGGCGGTGTTCAGCTCGCTCCGGAAGGTCGCCGGCCGCACACCGGCCTCCTCGCGCAGCAGCCACCAGGACGCCGTCCCGGCGGCGACGACGACGGCCGCGGCGGCCAGGGCGATCCATTTGCGCATGGGCATCGAGCTTACCGGGGTACGGGCGGTCTACGGCGGCGGTCCGGGCGACGCCTCCGGAGCGGACCTCCGGCGAGCCCGGCCGTCCCCCATGACGGCCGGCGGCCGTCACCGCGTGGACGCGCCATCAGGAAGCCGGGGCCACCGCGACGACGCGCCGGAACACGGCCTTCTCCGCCCCTCTGACCGCCAGGGACAGGGAGACGAAGTCGTCCTTGGCGTCGGGTTCGGCGCCGTCCGCGCGCCCGATCCAGACCAGCCCGGCGTAGTGCCCCATGGCGTGCCCGCTGCCCTCGCTGTGCCCGTCCGCCGTGAAGAGCGGCCGGGCCGGGTCCACCGGCCGGACCCAGCCGCCCCGGTGCAGGGTGGCCAGCGAGCTCACCAGCCCGTCGGCGGAGGCCGCGTCCCGGAGCTTGAACAGGGTGTACTGGGCGACGTAGCGCCGGTCCGCACTGGTGTAGGTCCCCCGCAGGGCCTGGGTGCATCCCCCCTGGGCCAGCAGGTCCGTCAGGGTCCGCCCCCACACCGCCTCTGCGCAGGCGGCGTCGAGCTTGGTTCCCGTCAGCTTCAGGGTGATCCGCCCCTCCTTCAGGGTCTTCTCGGCGAAGACGTCCTTCGGGATCAGCGGCAGGGGATCGGCCTTGCTCTGCGCGATCGGCGCGAACACCTTCGAGGAGGGCCAGCCCCGGTAGGCGGCGGGCCTGGGCTCGGATGCGGCGGTCCCGGCGTCGGCGGCGGGCGGCTCGGGCACGTAGTCGTTGCCGATGGCGGCGATCGCGAGCAGCAGCGCGCCGACGGCCGCCAGTACTCCCACCGCCCAGACGCCGGCCACCACCAACTTCTGCTGGACGGGACTCAGGCCCCAGGCCTCCAGCCGGCCGAGGATCCCCTCCGGTTCCGCGGCGGGGTCGCGTTTCGGGGACGGCTTGGCGGATCGCTTCGAGGGGCGCCTCGCCGAGGAGCGCCGCCCGGAGGAGCGCTCGGCGGCGCCGGACTCGGCGCCGCCGCCGCT
>NZ_CDRNDK010000245.1:0-9513 GCF_977012225.1 Planomonospora algeriensis
GAGCACCCTGCGGCGCCGCTCGGGCGGGCCGGCGGGCGTCCCGGGGATGCCGGGAGCGGGCTGCCGGTGCGGCGTCATCGGGGGCACGGGCATCGGACCGGCCGGAGCCGGTCCCTTGAAGGGGGACGGCGGAGCCGCCCCGGCGCGTCCACCGCCGGGGAAGAGCTCATGGCGTCGCAACAACGCCCCGATCACCAGGAAGACCGCGGACAGCACACTGACCGCGATCGACCACATGACCAGAAAGGGCTTGGCGATCACGACCCCCGCGATGAGCAGGACGACGGCCGTCAACACCAAACCAGCGCTGATAAGGATCACGAAGGGACTCCCGGTTACGGGTCAGAGGGAATGACCCGACACCTTAGCGGCGGTCGTTGTGCGGGCCGTCGGCGCCCTGGAAGGCTCCGGAGTGCTGCGACGGCTCACCGCCGAAGGGCCCGGGACCGCTCTGAAGGGGCTGCTGCCCGCCCGGAGCCGCGGCGTGGGACATGACCGGGGGGCCGCCCACGGGACCGCCCGCGATCGGGAAGCCCCCGCTGCCCTCGGCGGCGACGTTGAGCTCCGCGAGCTGGTTCTCCAGATAGAGCTTGAGACGGCTGCGGTACTCGCGCTCGAAGCTGCGCAGTTCCTCGACCTTGCGCTCGAGCTCGTCACGGGTCTGCACCAGCGAGCCCATGGCCTGCCGGTGGCGCTCCTGCGCGTCCCGCTCCAGCGTCTCGGCGCGCGCCCGGGCGTCGCCGATGACCTGCTCGGCCTGGCGACGGGCCTTGCCGAGGATGTCGTCGGCCTCGCGCCGCGCCCGGGTCACCGTCTCGTCCGCCTCCCGGCGGGCGTCGGCGATCGCCTGGTCGGCGGTCTGCTGGGCCAGGGCGAGCACGCGCGCGGCGGTGTCCATGTTGTCCTCGGCCGGGGGCATGCCCATGCCGACGGGGACCGGCTGCTGCTGCACCGGCTCGGGAGCCCGCATCGGCTCCGGCTGCGGCGGCATCATCATCTCGGGCTTGGGCTCGGCGACGGGGGCCGGCGCCATGGCCATGCCCATCCCGCCGGGCACCTTGCCCCGCATGCACTCCGACAGCTTGGCGCGGAGCTCCTCGTTCTCCTGGATGAGGCGGTCCAGCTCGGACTCCACCTCATCGAGGAAGGCGTCTACCTCTTCCTCGTCGTAACCCGGCCTGAGTCGGGTCGTACTGAACTGCTTGTTCCGCACATCTGCGGGAGTCAGCGGCATTTCGGTCTCCTTGGCGCGCTTGGAGTCTGTCCGGAGGGACGGTACCCGATCAACGAAGCGCGGACACGAGTTGGATCAAGACCCAGACCACAATGAACAGGACTGTGAAGCTTAGGTCAAAGGCCACCGTACCCAACCGGAGTGGCGGAATGAAACGGCGGAGGAACTTGAGAGGTGGGTCGGTGACCGTGTATATGGCCTCCGCCAGGACCAGGACCACCCCCGTGGGGCGCCACTGGCGGGCGAACGCCTGCACCGTCTCAAAGATCATTCTGCCGATCAGGAGGAGGAGGTAGATCCACAGGACGACGACCACGATGTCGCTAACGATCCCCACGGCGTTGTCCTGCCTCCGTCCTGGTCCACGAGCCCCGGAAGGACGGGGTGGGCTTCGACTCGGTGTGCATAGTGGAACTCTAACTCTGGTTGAAGAACCCGCGCTCCGCGATTCGGGCCTTGTCCTCGGCGGTCACCTCGACATTGACTGGGGACAACAGGAACACCTTGTTGGTAACACGTTCGATGCTTCCGTGTAGGCCAAAGACGAGACCTGCCGCGAAATCGACGAGCCGCTTCGCGTCGCTGTCAACCATTTCCGTCAGGTTCATGATGACCGGCGTGCCCTCGCGGAAGTGCTCGCCGATGGTCCTGGCCTCGTTGTAGGTGCGGGGGTGAAGCGTCGTGATGCGCGCCAGATCGGTCGTACGGCGCTCCAGGACGGTCGTCGTGGGCCGCGGGGCGGGCACACCGGCCTCCGTCTCGTCCTGGGGGTCTCCGGTCGCGCCGGGGCGCTCGTCGCCCGTCCGCCGCGACTCGTCGAACTCGTCGTACTCGTCGTCGGGGTAGACGCCGTACCTCTCGTAGCGGTCGTCCTCCACAAGACCGAGGTAGACCGCCATCTTGCGCATCGCGCCGGCCATCGCTCTTCTTCCTCCGTCTTACTTCGATTGACTCGGGGTGGAGCCATCCCCCCTTGACGCTCACCGCCGATCGACCACTCACCGGATACGTGGGCGCCAAGGCCCACTTGGAGGGACATTACCTGACGAAGGGCTTCCGGCGACCGAGCAACGCCGTACCGACACGCAGGTGTGTCGCACCATTCGCCACGGCCTCGGACAAGTCACCGCTCATGCCCGCGGAGACGACATCCGCCCCCGGGTGGGTCTCCCGTACGGCCCGCGCGATCTCCCGGAGTCCGGCGAACGCCCGGCCGGGGTCCTCCCCCAGCGGGGCCACCGCCATCACCCCGCCCAGCCGGAGCCCTTCCGTGGCGGCCACGGCATCGGCCAGGGCGGGCACGTCCCCGGGCCGGGCGCCGCCCCGGGCCGGATCGTCGTCCAGCGCGACCTGGATCAGACAGGCGACCTCCCGGCCCGCCCTGACCGCCTCGGCGCCGAGCGCGGCGACCAGGCGGAGCCGGTCCACCGAGTGCACGACGTCGGCGTAACGGACCACGGAGCGGACCTTGTTGGTCTGCAACTGGCCGATGAAATGCCAGGACAGGCCGAGATCCGCGCATTCGCACGCCTTCGCCGAGGCCTCCTGGTCGCGGTTCTCCCCGACGGCGCGCACCCCCAGCTCGGCCAGGAGGCGCACGTCCGAGGCCGGGTAGGTCTTGGTCACCGCGACGAGGGTCAGCTCCTCACGGGCGCGTCCGGCCGCCCGGCAGGCCTCCGCGATCCGCTCCTCGACCTCGGCCAGCCCGGCCGCGATCTCGTCCCGTCGTGTTCTGATTGTCACGTTCCCGCCGCTCAAATTCCGACAAACCGGCGGAATCCATTCTGACGGTCCTCACCGGGCGGGCCGTCACCCGCCCCGGGGTGATGAATGTCACTTCAGGAAGTCGGGCACGTCCAGTTCCTCCTCCTGCTCCTCGAAGACCACCGGACGCCGCCGGGCGGGGTCGGGGACCTTCGCGGAGATCGGAGTCGGCTGCGGCGGCTCCGGCGCGGGCCTCGGGATCGACAGCGGCGGGGGCTCCTCCGCCCGCACCGGTTCGGGCTGCTGCTCGACCGGCTGCGGCACGGGCTGGACCGGCTGCGGCACGGGCGCCGGGGCCTCCGCCACGGTCGGAGCGGGCAGCGGCGGGCCGAGACGGGGCGCACCGGAGGAAGCGGCGGCGGAGCCTGCACGGCCCGGGGCTCGGGACGGGGCTCCGGCCTGGACTCGGGTCGCTGCTCGCTCCTGGCGGACGGCGCCGCCGGCCGGAGCGGCGTGCTCGCCGGAGGAGCGGCGGCCGGACGGGCCGGCTGCGGGCGGGCAGCCGGCTGCGGGACCGCGGCCTTGTCCCCCGCGATGGGCTCGTCGAACCCCGCGGCGATCACCGTGACCCGCACCTCGTCACCGAGCGCGTCGTCGATGACCGTACCGAAGATGATGTTGGCGTCCGGGGCCGCGGCGTTCGAGACGAGCTGCGCCGCCTCGTTGATCTCGAAGAGACCCAGGTCGGAACCGCCCGCGATCGAGAGCAGCACGCCGTGCGCGCCGTCGATGCTGGCCTCCAGCAGAGGGCTGGAGACGGCCATCTCCGCCGCCGCGACCGACCGGTCGTCACCGCGCGCGTGGCCTATTCCCATCAGGGCCGAACCCGCACCCGACATGACCGACTTCACATCGGCGAAGTCGAGGTTGATCAGACCGGGGGTGGTGATGAGGTCGGTGATGCCCTGGACACCCGAGAGCAGCACCTGGTCGGCCGCCTTGAAGGCGTCCAGCACGCTCACTTGGCGGTCGGAGATCGACAGCAGCCGGTCGTTCGGGATCACGATGAGGGTGTCGACCTCCTCGCGCAGCGTCTCGATGCCGGCCTCGGCCTGCATCGCCCGGCGGCGGCCCTCGAAGCTGAAGGGCCGGGTCACCACGCCGATGGTGAGCGCTCCCAGGGAGCGCGCGATGTTCGCGACCACCGGGGCGCCTCCGGTGCCCGTGCCGCCGCCCTCTCCCGCGGTGACGAACACCATGTCGGCGCCCTTGATGACCTCTTCGATCTCCTCGCGGTGGTCCTCGGCCGCCTTGCGCCCGACTTCGGGGTTGGCCCCCGCGCCGAGGCCCCGGGTGAGCTCCCGCCCGACATCCAGTTTGACGTCGGCGTCACTCATGAGCAGCGCCTGGGCGTCGGTGTTGATGGCGATGAACTCGACGCCCTTGAGTCCCTCCTCGATCATCCGGTTGACGGCGTTGACTCCGCCTCCGCCGATTCCTACAACCTTGATGACCGCGAGGTAGTTCTGCGGTGCTGCCACGACGAGGGGCCTTTCCGCTCGTTGACTTGCAATTTCATGCGGCACGGGGCCCGTGCCGTCGTTTCTTTAACTCTCACCCTCAAGTTGAGATTTAGGTTTATGTCAACCTGAGGATTGATACGGACAGTAGGAGCTACGCTCCAGGTGGGTCAACTAACCGCGCCGCAAGCGTGTCCGGCGTGTCGCAGCTGTCCTTTTCGTGAGACACCGCGGGAGGCGCTCCGGAGCACGCGGGCGGGCGACCGCGCTCGATCCCGTCAATCCACCGTCACGACGTCCGGCGAGCTCACATCATAGGTGTCCGCCGGTCTCTGCAGCAGGGTGACCAGGATCCTCGCCTTGTCGGCGGGACGGTCGCGGCCGCCCCACACCACCGCCCGGCCGTCCTTGAGCCGCAGCGTCACGGTCTCCGCCGAAGGGGCGTGCACCTCCGCCACCCGCCGGGCCAGGTCCTCCGGCAACGCGCCGATCACCGCCAGCGCGGCGGCGGTCGCCGGATCACCAGGACCCGGACGGTCCAGGCGCACCACCGGCAGGGCCGGCGGCGCCGTCTCCCGCACCTCGACGACCACCCCGTGGCGGTCCATCAGCGCCGACTTGCCCCCCACCGGCACCGCCGCCACCGGCTCGCGCTCGACGACCTCGATCACCAGCGTGCCGGGCCAGTTCCGGCTGACCTCGGCCGACTCGATCCGGCGGATCCCGCGGATCCGGTCCTCCACCTCCGCGGCGTCCACGGTGGCCAGCGGAGTGCCGTCGGCGACCCCCGCCGACTGCCGGATCTGCGCGGTGGAGACGTCGAAGTTGCCCGTCACCCGGATGTCGCGCACCCCCAGCACCGGGGAGAGGAACACCAGCCAGACCGCGCTGCCCACCACTCCGGCGGTGAGCAGCGCCAGGAACGCGGTCCGCCACGCCCTGTTGACCGCGGCGCCGCGCGCCGCAGCGAGAGGGCCGGTAACCGGTGCCTTCCCTCGTCGCGTGCCCGCTCCGCTGCGCGCGCTCCTCAGTCCAGGCACCAGAGCCCCCTCGCTGTGTTGACGGCGACGCTGCGCGCCGTGCTCACCGGGCGGCCAGCTCCGCGACGATCCGGGGGCCCAGCTCCGTCACGTCGCCCGCGCCCATGGTGAGGACGATGTCACCGGGCCTGGCACGGCCGGCCACCAGGGCGGGCACCGCCTCACGCAGGGGTGCGTACTCCACCTGCTCGGGCGGGAGCGGCACCTTCTCCGCCACCAGCGCCCCCGAGACCCCGGGTTCGGGGTCCTCGCGGGCTCCGTAGACGTCCAGGACGACGGCCTCGTCGGCCAGGCCCAGGGCCGCGCCGAACTCGTCGGCGAAGAACCGGGTGCGCGAGTACAGGTGCGGCTGGAAGACCGCGATGACCCGGCCGGATCCGGAGAAGGAGGTCACCACGTCCCGGGCGGCGCGCAGGTCGGCGGCCAGCTCGGTCGGGTGGTGGGCGTAGCTGTCGAAGACCGCCACCCCCCCGGCCTCGCCCTTGGCCTCGAAACGCCGCTTGGCCCCGGTGAAGGCGGCCAGGCCGTCGCGGATGGCCGCGAACGGGACGCCCAGCTCCGCGGCGACCGCGATGACGGCCGCGGCGTTGAGCGCGTTGTGCCGGCCGGGGACGGCCAGCCGTACCCCGCCGTGGCCGTGGATCACGAAGGAGACGCCCATGCCGTCGGGGGTGATCTCGCCGACCCTGACGTCGGCCTCCTCGGCCTCGCCGTACGTGACCACCCGCAGGCCGCGCGCGCGGGCGATCGGCACCAGCGCCGCCGAGCCCGGGTCGTCGGCGCAGACCACCAGGGTCCGGCCGACCCGCTCGACGAACCTGGCGAAGCTGTCGTAGACGGCCCGGGGGTCGCCGTAGTTGTCGAGGTGGTCCGGCTCGACGTTGGTCACCACGGCGATGTCCGGGGCCAGCATGAGGAAGGATCCGTCGCTCTCGTCCGCCTCGGCGACGAACACCTCCCCCGCGCCCTCGTCGGCGCCCAGGCCGGTGGTGACCAGCTGCCCGCCGACGCAGTAGGACGGGTCGATCCCGCACTTCTGCAGCGCCACCGTGAGCATCGAGGTGGTGGTCGTCTTGCCGTGCGTGCCCGCCACGGCCACCGCGTTCCGACCCGCCATGACCGAGGCGAGCGCCGCGGCCCGGGGGATCACCCTCAGCCCCCGCCGGAGCGCCTCGCCCAGCTCGGGGTTGGAGTCGCGGATCGCGGTGGAGACCACCACGGTGTCCACGTTCTTTATGTGCGAGGCGGCGTGGCCGATGTGGATCACACCGCCCAGCTCCCGCAGGGCGGTCACCATGTCGGAACCGCGCGCGTCGCTGCCGGAGACCGCGACGCCCCTCTTGAGCAGGATGCGGGCGATGCCGGACATGCCGGCCCCGCCGATCCCGATGAAGTGGACCCGCCCCAGTTCTTCCGCCGCGACCGGCTCCACCAACTTGACCAGACTCACCGGTCGCTCACCACTCCTCGTTGACCGTACGGGCGGTCCCGGTCACCGACCGGCCGCTCCGCTCACCGCGCCGGGTCCGAGCCCCGGTCATCGGTCGTTCCACCGCTGTCCGCCCGCCGTCCGGGCGGCCGTCGTATCCGCCGTCCGCCGTCACGCCCGTCCCTGCGCCGCGATCCGCACCACCCGGCGCGCGAGCGCCGTGTCCGCGTCCTTGCGGCCCATCCTGGCGGCGGCCTCCGACATGGCGACCACGCGCTCGGGGTCGGACAGGATCGGCAGCACGTTCCGCAGGATCCACTCGGGCGTCAGGTCGGCGTCCTCCGCCATCAGCCCGCCGCCCGCCTGCACGATCGGCGCGGCGTTGAGCCGCTGCTCGCCGTTGCCGTGCGGGAGCGGGACGTAGGTCGCCGGCAGGCCCACCGCGGTGAGCTCGGCGCAGGTGATGGCCCCGGCCCGGCAGAGCGCGAAGTCGGCGGCCGCGTAGGCCAGGTCCATCCGGTCGACGTACTGCAGCACGACGTACTGCGGGTCGCCCGGAGGGGGCTCCTCCTCCAGCGTGTTCTTCGGCCCGATGACGTGCAGCACCTGCACCCCGGCCCGGCGCAGCGCCGCGGCGGCGCCGAGGGCCGCCCGGTTGAGCGAGCGCGCGCCCTGGGAGCCGCCGGTGACCAGCAGGGTGGGCAGGTCGGCCTCCAGGCCGAACCAGGAGCGCGCCTTGTCGCCGGTGGACAGCCGGTCCAGCTGGGCGATCTCCCGCCGGAGCGGGATCCCGATGTACTCGCCCCTGGGCAGGGAGGTGTCCGGGTGGCCGGTGAACACGTGGTCGGTCAGCCGCGCGCCCAGCCGGTTGGCCAGGCCGGGGCGCGGGTTGGCCTCGTGCACCACGATGGGCACTCCTCGCCGCCGCGCCGCCAGGTAGGCGGGGGTGGCCACGTAACCGCCGAAGCCCACCAGGACGTCGGCCTGGACCCGGTCCATGATGCCGGCGGCCGCGTTGATCGCGCCCGCCAGCCTGCCGGGCACGGTCAGCAGCTGGGGTGTGATGGCCCGGGGCAGCGGCACCGCGGGCACGAGCTGCAGCTCGTAGCCCCTGGCGGGCACCAGCCGCGTCTCGAGGCCGCGCTCCGTGCCGAGGCAGGTGATCCCGATGCCCGGGTCCAGCCGGCGCAGCGCGTCGGCCAGGGCCAGCGCCGGTTCGATGTGACCGGCTGTCCCGCCGCCGGCGAGGACCACTCTCATGCCGGGTCCTTTCGCTCTCGTCCGCTCAACGTCTTCCGCGGCCCGGCCGTCTTCCCCGTTCCGGGCCGCCCAGGCCAAGCCAGCTTAGAGCCCGCGCCGCCGGTCCGGGGCCACGGTCGAGGAGAGCCTCGCGCGCACCGGGCTCCAGTTTGGCGAAGGAGAGCAGCATGCCGAGCGCGGCCAGGGTCGGCAGCAGCGCCGAGCCGCCGTAGGAGACCAGCGGGAGCGGGATGCCCGTGATGGGCAGCACGCCGATGACCGCGCCGATGTTGACGATCGCCTGCCCGGCGATCCAGGCGACGGCGGCGGCCGAGGCCAGCCGGACGAACGGGTCCCTGACCCGGGTGGCCACCCGCAGCCCCGCGTAGCCGAGCAGGCCGAACAGGGTGATCACCACCAGCGTGCCCATCAGGCCGAGCTCCTCGCCGATGATGGAGAAGATGAAGTCGCTCTCGGCGTGCGGCAGCCAGTTCCACTTCGCCCGGCTGGAGCCCAGGCCGAGCCCGAACCAGCCGCCGCTGCCCATCGCGATCTGCCCCTGCACCGCCTGGAAGCCCGAGGTCTGGGCGTTGCCCCACGGGTTGAGCCAGCCCTCGATCCGGTCCGCGCGGTAGCCCTCGGTGCTGATCATCACGATGGTGGCGAGGACCGCCACCGCGAGGATCCCGCCGAACAGCCGGAGCGGCGCCCCCACCACCCACAGCAGCGCCAGGAAGATCACCATGAGCACGATGGTGGTGCCCAGGTCGCTGCCGGCCATGACCAGCAGCGCCATGATCGCGGTGCCCGGCATGAGGGGGATGAGCAGGTGGCGCCACTCGATCATCCCGCCCCGGGCGCGGCGCGCCAGCAGGTCGGCCCCCCACACCACCAGCGCGAGCTTGGCCGGCTCCGACGGCTGGATGGTCAGCTCGCCGATGTAGATCCAGCGCTGCGCGCCCAGCTCCGACTGGCCGATGAAGATGACCAGGACCAGCCCCAGCGCCGCCAGGACCATCAGCGGGTATCCGGCCAGCCGGAAGAAGCGCAGCGGCAGCCGGGAGCAGACCCACATGATGACCAGTCCCAGCGCCATCGAGAGGAACTGCCGCCCGAAGAGCGCGAACGCCGAGTCCCTCGTCTCCAGCGCCGAGATGCTCGAGGCCGACAGGACCATCATCAGTCCCAGCGCCATCAGCAGCCCGCTGACGCCCAGCAGCAGGTGGTAGGAGAGGAGGGGCCGCTCCAGCAGCTCGCGCAGGCGGGAGAGCCCGCCCTCCAGCGGGACGGAGCCCGCCCGCGGTTCCGTGGCGGTCATCGGCCGCCCCGCGAGCCGCCCCGCGAGCG
>NZ_CDRNDK010000246.1:0-9512 GCF_977012225.1 Planomonospora algeriensis
CCGGACGCGCCCGCCTCGCGGCCGCCCCCCGGCGGACGGCTCGCCCTCCGGCCCGGTCCCTGCGTACGGCCCGCAGCACGGCTCCGGCCGTACCGGCCAGGGTGAGCAGCATGGCGATCACCGTCAGCCAGGCCAGGCGGTGCCCGAGCCAGCCGGGGTCGGAGGGGGAGGAGAGCAGGCCGGGACGTCCCGAAGCGGAGCGCCGCCAGGGCGGTCACGGACAGGGCCGTCTGGTGCCAGAGGAAGACCGTCATCGCCGCCAGATTGACCAGCGCGGTCACCGCCCACAGCCGGGGCCGCCGCATCAGCCGGGCCAGCGGGCCGCGCACCAGCAGGGCCAGCCCCACCTGGGCGAGGCCGAAGCAGACGGCGGCCAGCGTCGGGGGGCTGAGGTTGGACACCTCCGCTCCGGTCACCCCCACCATGCTCGCCGGATACCCGAACGCGGCCACCAGGACCACCGCCCCGGTCGCACCTCCGGCCAGCAGCGCCGTCGCCACCCGCCGGGAGGCGAACCCGCCGCCCGCCCAGCCCATTCCCAGCGCGTACGGCACCAGCCACCCGGCCGCGAGGTTCACCCAGCCGAGCCGGTCGAGCCAGGCGGGGCCGCCGGGCCAGAACCTGGCGGCGTCCACGGCGAGCACCACCGCGACGGCCGCGACGGCCGCGACCCCCGGCCGGAGCCTCACCAGCAGCGGGGTGGCGGCGGTCAGCGCGGCGAATACCGCGAGGAACCAGAGCGGCGCGAGCGCCGGCAGCGCCAGCGCCCGGACCGTCGCCCAGGGGGTGCCGTGCAGCGTCAGCCCCGCGACGATCCCCGCCCAGACCAGCAGGAGCGGCGTCACCGGCCGGAGCAGCCGCGCGGCCCGGACCCGCAGCCACGCCCGGACGTCCGGGGCCGAGCGCAGGCTCCGCGCCGCCGCGTAGCCGCCGACGAAGAAGAACACCGCCAGGGTCTGGAGCACCCAGGACAGCGGCGTGAACGCCGGCAGGTGGGCCAGCGGGCTGGAGATCGCCAGCTTCCCTCCGGGAGCGGGCGCCCACGCGGTGACCAGCCAGTGGCCCAGGACCACCCCGCAGATCGCCAGCGCCCGGAGCGCGTCCACCCCGCGGTCCCTGCCCGCCGGTGTCGCGGCCCCGATCCGCTCCGCCCAACCGTTCGCGGGGCCGTTCGAGGTGCTGGATTTCGAGGGGCCGGCTGCGGGGCCGGTCACGGAGTCGGCCACGGGGCCGCCGCCGGCGGGGTCAGCCACGGGACACCTCGGCGGTCCGCCCCAGGGCGATCAGGGCGAGGTTGCGCAGCGACCGGCTGCCCGGCTCGAAGTAGTCGCTGTGCCCGGCGGCGCCCGTCGCGAAGATCCGGGAACCGAAACCGGCTCCCGCCGGATCGGGACCGAAACCGATCGGCCCGAAGCGGACCTTGGGGACGTGGCGCATCCAGTCGCGCGTGCCGCTGCCCGCCCACAGGCGCGTCCCTCCCAGCTCGGCGGCCGACGACACTCGCAGGCCGGGGCTGCCGAACACCGCCAGGTCGGCGGCCCCCGATCCGGGTGCGGCCCCGGCGCAGACCACCGACCCGTAGCTGTGGCAGAGCAGGGTGACCCGCTTGCCGCGGAGCCTTTCGGAGACGTAGCGGCGCAGCGCCGGGGCGCCTCGCTCGGCGGCCCCGCCGGTGGCCACGTGCAGGCTGACGGTGGCCGGGCTGTCGTAACCGAGCCAGGCGACCACCGCCAGCCGCGCCCCGGGGTCCAGCTCGCGCGCTGCGCCAGCAGCGCCCGGGCGCGCCCCCCGGCGTGCTGTGCACCTTGGCCCGGCCGCCCTCGAAGGTGGCGGCGGTGGTGTCGGCGCCGGGGACGACGACGGCCACGTGCTCGGCCGTGCGCAGGTCGCCGTAGACCTTGACGACCCGGTCGCCCGGCGGTTGCGGGACGATCACGTAGGTGAGCGCGGTGATCGCGCTCACGGCGAGCACGGGACGGAGCATGCGGGCCTCCTGTCGGGTTCCGGGGACGTTCCGGGGAACAGGACAGGACGCTATGAATCATGATCGATAACCCGCGTCACCCCGCGGAGCCCACCGCCCCGTCACTCCGGGGAGGGACGGGGACGACGGATGAGCCCTTCGCGGGGCGGGGGAGAGCGGGGACGCGCGGTACCCGGCGGGGAACGCCCGGGACGGCGGGCTCCGCCTGCCGGGGTCTGCCCGGGTGCTGCTTCCCCTGCCGGGGCGGACCTCGGCGCGTACCTCACTCGCCGGGGCGGACCACCCCGGTCTCGTAGGCGTACACGATCGCCTGGGCCCGGTCGCGCAGGCCGAGCTTGGCCAGGATCCGGCCCACGTGAGTCTTGACCGTCTGCTCCGAGAGCACGAGCTCTCCGGCGATCTCCTGGTTGGACAGACCGCGGGCGATCAGGGCGAGGACCTCGGTCTCCCGCTCGGTGATGTCGCCTGGCCGGGCGCGCGGGCGGCTCGGCCCGACGCGGGCGAATTCCGCGATGAGCCGCCTGGTCACCGACGGCGCCAGCAGCGCCTCCCCGGCCGCGACCACCCGGACGGCCTCGGCCAGCTGCTGGGCGGAGGCGTCTTTGAGCAGGAACCCGCTGGCTCCGGCCCGCAGCGCCTCGTAGACGTAGTCGTCGAGGTCGAACGTGGTCAGGATCAGGATCTTCGGCGTGTGGCCGCCGGAGGAGAGGATCTCGCGGGTCGCCGCCAGCCCGTCCATGACGGGCATGCGCACGTCCATCAGCACGACGTCCGGCCGGAGCTCGGCCGTGCGGGCCACGGCGTCCCGCCCGTCCACGGCCTCTCCGACGACCTCCATGTCGGGCTGGGAGTCCAGGAAGACGGTGAAACCCGTCCGCACCATGCCCTGGTCGTCGGCGATGAGCACCCGGATCGTCATACGTCCTCCATGATCATGAATCGTCCGTGCTCGGGAGTATTGCAGTGACCGCGGAGGCCGGGATCATCCGGGACGGGGAGTGCGGCGATCCGGGGTCGGGGATCGCCCGGGACGGGGAGCACGGCGGCGACCGGAGGTCAGGGGGCGTCCGGGACGGGGAGCACGGCGGTGACCGCGAAGCCGTCGCCGGCGGGTCCGGCCCACAGCTTCCCGCCGAGCATGGAGACCCGCTCCCGCATCCCGAGCAGGCCGTGCCCCGTGTGCCGGGAGGGCTCTGCGTGCCCGGGAACGGCGGGGGAACGGCGCCCGCCGTCGTCCGCCACGTGGAGCTGGAGCTCGGCGGCGGTCCGGGTGATCCGCACCGAGACGGCCGAGCCCGGGGCGTGGCGCATGGCGTTGCTCAGCGACTCCTGCGCGATCCGGTAGGCCGAAAGGCTCACCGTCGCGGGCAGCCCGGTCAGGTCGCCGCCGAGCTTGAGCGTCACGGTGAGCCCGGCCGAGCGCGCGGTGGCGACCAGCTCCTCCAGGTGGCCGAGGCCGGGCTGCGGCGCGGTGTCCCGCGCCCCGTCGGCGTCCCGCAGCACGCCCAGCACCCGCCGCATCTCGGTCATGGCGGTCAGTGAGAGCGTGCGGATCTCCGCCAGCCCCTCCTCCAGCAGCCGCGCCTCGCCCCGCGCCTTCAGCGGTACGGCCTCCGCCTGGATGGCGATCACGGACATGTGGTGGGCCACGATGTCGTGCAGCTCCCGGGCGATCCTGGCCCGCTCCTCCAGCACCGCCTGCCCGGCCAGGGCCTGCTCGCTGCGCCGCTCCTCCTCCGCCAGGAGCCTGACCGCCGTGCGCCTGGCCCGGACGTTGTAACCGAGCAGGACGGTCGCGGTCATCAGGCCCCCACCGATGGCGGTCACACCGGTCTGGTCGAGCTGCACCTCGAGCCACCACACGCCCGCCGCGGAGACGAGCCACACACCGATGGTGACGTGCCGCTCGCAGCGGACCGCGACGGCGTAGAGCACCAGCAGACACATGATCACGGTGTCGGCGGAGTAGGGCGTCTCCAGGGCCTGCAGGCGGATGAGGATTCCCCAGGGAACCAGCACCGCCGCCAGCCGCCAGGCTGCCAGCGGCCAGCGGTTGCGCAGCACCAGCGGGAGAGAGGAGCAGGCCGCGGCGATCCGGATCTCCTCCCGGTCCAGTGGCAGCGGCACGTGCACCGCCTCGGTCCGCAGCATGGAGTGCACGGCGCTGAACAGCACGAAGGCGAGGACGAGGTCGGCCAGCAGGACCAGGTCGATCGTGCGGAACGGCAGCAGGCCCAGGAAGCCCGGCACGCGGGGGGCCAGCAGCCGGGAACGGGGGTGCGGCGGGTCGGCCCTGCCGCTCCACAACGCGTCGGCGAGCGCGCGCGCCAGCCAGGCCAGAGGACTGCGGGCCCGTTCCCGCGGGGCGGGAGGGGAGGTCATCCGATCAGTCTAGGGAGGGGGTGCCATCCGAGCGTCACCCCGGAGAGGGGTCCACCGACTCACTCCGCAGAGGGACGGCGAGAAGCTGATTACACGATTACGATCGCTGACAGCGAACAGGCTCAAGGCTGGGAACAATCCAGGGCTCCTGTTAATTGAGTCGGTATAACTCAACCCGATGGAGCCAAGATGAGTGAGAGCTTGAACCTCCCGGTCCTTCCGCTCGACGACGAGGTCGTGCTGCCGGGCATGGTGGTCCCCCTCGACCTGTCCGACACCGAGGTCAGAGCCGCCATCGACGCGGCCCAGGCCCTGAGTGAGAAGAAGCCGCAGGTGCTCCTCGTCCCCCGGATCGACGGGCGCTACGGGGCCGTCGGCGTCAGGGCGGTCGTGGAGCAGGTCGGCCGGCTGCCCGGTGGCGAGCCCGCCGCAGTCGTGCGCGGGGTGGACCGGGTTCGCGTGGGCGCCGGCACCACCGGCCCCGGCGCGGCGCTGTGGGTGCAGACGACCCGGGTCGAGCCGGTCGAGGCGGGCGAGCGCGCAGAGGAGCTCGCCAAGGAGTACAAGGCGCTGGCCACCACGATCCTGCAGAAGCGGGGCGCCTGGCAGGTCGTCGACGCGGTCAACGCGATGAGCGACCCGTCCGTCCTGGCGGACAACTCCGGCTACGCGCCCTGGCTCACCACCCCGCGCAAGGTCGAGATCCTCGAGACCGCCGACCCCGCGGGCCGGTTGGAGAAGCTGGTCGAGTGGGCCCGCGAGCACCTGGCCGAGCTCGACGTGGCCGAGACGATCCGCAAGGACGTCCAGGAGGGCATGGAGAAGCAGCAGCGCGAGTTCCTGCTTCGCCAGCAGCTCGCCGCGGTCCGCAAGGAGCTCGCCGAGCTCGACGGCTCCTCCCCGGAGACCGAGGAGGAGGACTACCGCGCCCGGGTCGAGGCCGCCGACCTGCCCGAGGAGGTGCGCGAGGCCGCGCTCAAGGAGGTCGGCAAGCTGGAGCGGACCTCCGACCAGTCCCCCGAGACCGGCTGGATCCGCACCTGGCTCGACACCGTCCTGGACATCCCGTGGAACGAGCGCACGGAGGACTCCTACGACATCGCCGCGGCCCGCGAGGTCCTCGACGCCGACCACACCGGCCTCGACGACGTCAAGGACCGCATCGTCGAGTACCTCGCGGTCCGGGGCCGCCGCGCCCAGCAGGGTCTCGGCGTGGTCGGCGGCCGCCGCAGCGGCGCGGTGCTCGCGCTGGCCGGGCCTCCCGGAGTCGGCAAGACCTCGCTCGGCGAGTCCGTCGCCCGGGCGATGGGCCGCAAGTTCGTCCGCGTCGCGCTCGGCGGCGTCCGGGACGAGGCCGAGATCCGCGGTCACCGGCGCACCTACGTCGGCGCCCAGTCCGGCCGGATCGTCCGGGCCATCCGCGAGGCCGGTTCGATGAACCCCGTCGTGCTCCTCGACGAGATCGACAAGGTCGGCTCCGACTACCGGGGCGACCCGACCGCCGCGCTGCTGGAGGTGCTCGACCCCGCGCAGAACCACACCTTCCGCGACCACTACCTGGAGGTCGAGCTCGACCTGTCCGACGTGCTCTTCCTGGCGACCGCCAACGTGCTGGAGGCGATCCCCGGCCCGCTGCTGGACCGCATGGAGGTCGTCACGCTCGACGGCTACACCGAGGACGAGAAGGTCGCGATCGCCCGCGACCACCTGCTCCCGCGGCAGCTGGAGAAGGCCGGCCTGGCCGCCGCCGACGTCACGGTCGGGGAGGACGTACTGCGCAGCCTCGCGGGCGAGTACACCCGGGAGGCCGGGGTCCGCTCCCTGGAGCGCTCGATCGCCCGGATCCTGCGCAAGGTCACCGCGCAGGTGGCGCTGGGCGAGACCGAGCTGCCGGTGACGGTGGACGACCTGGTCGCCTACCTCGGCCGCCCGCGCCACGTGCCGGAGTCCTCGCTGCCCGAGTCCCGCCAGCGTACGGCGGTGCCGGGGGTGGCCACCGGACTGGCGGTGACCGGGGCGGGCGGCGACGTCCTGTACGTGGAGGCGTCGCTGGCCGACCCGGAGACCGGCGCCACCGGGCTGACCCTGACCGGCCAGCTCGGCGACGTGATGAAGGAGTCGGCGCAGATCGCGCTCTCCTACCTGCGCTCGCGCGGGGCGGAGCTGGAACTGCCCGTCTCCTCGCTCAAGGACCGCTCGGTGCACATCCACTTCCCGGCCGGAGCCGTCCCGAAGGACGGCCCCTCCGCGGGCGTCACCATGACCACGGCCCTGGCCTCGCTGCTCTCCGGCCGCCCGGTCAGGAACGACGTGGCGATGACCGGAGAGGTCTCCCTCACCGGCCGGGTACTCCCGATCGGCGGGGTCAAGCAGAAGCTGCTGGCCGCCCACCGCGCGGGCATCACCACGGTGCTGATCCCGGCCCGCAACGAGCCCGACCTGGACGACGTGCCCGAGGCCGTCCTGGGCGAGCTGACCGTGCACGTGGTGAGCGATGTGCGGGAGGTCCTGGAGATCGCGCTCACCCCGGCGAAGGTCGCCGAGCCCGCGGCGGCCTGACGCCCGATCGCGGACCGGTCTCGGAGGCGGCCCGTACCCCGACGGGGTGCGGGCCGCCTCCGCGTCCGGGAGCGCGATGAGGCGACCGGGCATGGAAGGGCGACAGGGAGGCCGGTGACGGGAGGCCGGGAGGGAGATTCTGGTCGGGGTCGGGGTCGGGATCGGGCAGGCGGCCGGAAGCGTGCCGGGGAGCGCGGTGCGGAGCGCCGCCGGCTATCCGGAAGATCACGATTTGCCCTATGGCTCCCTGTTCGGGCCGAGGAGTTGGAAGAATCTCGGTCCGGCGGACGTGAACCGAGCAGAGAGCCTTTCATGAGCCCTTCGACGAGCATCGAGACCGACATCTACGACCCCTCGCTGTACGAGGCCGCCATGCCCTGGGAGCGGTACGCCCGGCTGCGGGCGGACGACCCCGTCCACCGGCACGCCGAGCCCGGCGGCCCCGGTTTCTGGGCCGTCATGCGCCACGCCGACATCCAGCACGTCTCGCGGCACCCCGAGGTCTTCTCCTCCCACGCCGGCGGCATCATGGTCCCCGACCCGAGCGAGGAGCAGCTCTCCCGGAACCGGCTCATGATGCTCTTCCAGGACCCGCCGGAGCACACCGCGACCCGCGCCGTCGTCAACCGCGGCTTCACGCCCCGGATGATCGGGAAGCTGGAGGAGCACATCCGCGAGATCTGCCACGAGCTGGTCGACGCGGCGCTGGCCCGCGACTCGGTGGACTTCATCGCCGACATCGCCGCGCCGCTCCCGCTCTACGTGATCTGCGAGCTCCTCGGAGCGCCGGCCGAGGACCGGGAGAAGATCTTCGCCTGGTCGAACGCGATGATCGGCGCCGACGACCCCGACTTCGCCACCCAGGACACGACGCCGATCTTCGAGCTGCTCTCCTACGCCTCCGCGCTCGGCGCCCGGCGGCGCGAGGAACCGCGCGACGACATCGTCAGCAAGCTCGTCGCCCCCGCCGAGGACGGATCCAGCATGGACGACCTCGCCCTGGGCGTGTTCGTGGTGCTGCTGGCCGTCGCGGGCAACGAGACGACCCGCAACGCCGCCTCCGGCGGGCTGCAGGCGTTCTTCGAGCACCCGGAGCAGTGGCGGCGGCTGCTGAAGGACCGGTCGCTGCTGCGCACGCTCCCGGACGAGGTCATCCGCTGGGTGTCCCCGGTGATCACCATGCGCCGCACCACGCTCACCGAGACCGAGCTCGGCGGCAGGACGATCCCGGCGGGGGAGAAGGTGGTGCTCTACTACCCGTCGGGCAACCGCGACACCGCCGTCTTCCCGGACGCCGACGTCTTCGACGTCGGTCGCGACCCCAACCCGCACGTCGGCTTCGGCGGGGGCGGCCCGCACTTCTGCCTGGGCGCCCACTTGGCCCGGATGGAGGTGCGGGTGCTGTTCGAGGTGCTCGCCGAGCGCACCCCCGGCATCGCCCCGGCCGGTACGGCCCGGCGGCTCCGCTCCAACTTCGTCAACTCCATCAAGGAGATGCCCGTCCGCCTGCGGGGCTGAGGCGGTCACCGGCCGGCGCACAGGGCGCGGTCGACCAGTTCGGTGGCGGCCTTCTCCAGGGCCAGTGTGCGCGCGCCGTCCATGATCTTGGTGGCGATGATCAGGGTGACGCTGCGCCCGCCGTCGCCGGTGACGCCGGTGCGCGTCGTGAAGCCGGGATCGTCACCGCCGTGGTTCCAGTAGACGCCGCCGCACGACAGCGGGCGGGACATGATCCCCAGCCCGTAGCGGGCGTCCGGCCAGACCTGATGGAACGCCGTGGCGGGGACGGTCGCGCGCATCTCCGCCGTGAGCGCGGGCGGAAGCAGCCTGCCGCCCGCCAGCGCGCGCAGGAAGCGGTTGACGTCCGGAGCGCTGGAGATCAGGCCGCCGGCGGCGTCGCCGTCGAAGTGCCTGGTGACGTCCACCGGCTTCTCCCCGGGGGCGGGCACCAGGTGGCCCCGCATGTGCGGCCGGGGCACGTCGAACGAGGTGCCCGACCAGCGCGTGCGCGTCAGTCCCAGCGGGCGGCTGATGCGGTCGTGGACCTCCACGTGCCAGGGGCGGCCGGTGACCCTCTTGATGATCATGCTGATGAGCAGGTAGCCGGTGTTGGAGTACAGCCAGTCCTCCCCGGGGCGGAACGAGGGCCGGTGCCGCATCGCCTCCGCGATCACCTGCTCGTCGGTGAAGCGGTCGTAGCGGCGCTTCCGGTAGTCCGCCAGCGAGGTGAAGCCCGGATAGGCGTCGTACACGCCGCCGGTGTGCTGCAGCAGCCGGCGCACGGTGATCTCGCGGCCGTCGTGGCCGTTGCCCCGCACCACACCGGGCAGCCAGCGCTCCACGGTGTCGTCCAGGGAGAGCCTGCCCTCGGCGGCGAGCTGGAGCACCACCGTGGCCACGAACGTCTTGGTGACGCTGGCGATCCGGGTGTGGCCGCCGGCCGGTACGGGCCGCCCGGTACGGACGTCGGCGACGCCTGCGGTGGCGACCAGGCGCCTGCCGTCCTCGGTGAGGACCTGCGCCTCGACGCCCGTCACGCCGAGGGCGCGGACGGCGTCCACGTCGCGCTGGAGCCGGGCCCGGCCGT